>SLPT01000246.1 GCA_007131845.1 Desulfobacteraceae bacterium
AAACTTTATTTTTTTTAAAAATTACAAAATTCTAAGAATTACTCAAAGTACTTAAGATAATTTCCTTGATTTTCAACGCTATAAATAATAATCAAGTCTTGTGCTAGATGGAGGATATTTGGTTTTATTGGTAAAAAATCGCCCCTTTTTTCCTTTCAAAATAGCACATCTTTTTCAAAGCAACTCCGCCGGTCCCTCCGGCGGCACCCCGCAACTGAACACAGCAAAAGCTATTACCAAACCCGCTGAAAAAGATCAACGCCCGCCTGGTATCCTGGCGCGGCATTATTGCACAGTATGTCGGCCGTCTGCATCGCCTGCACCACAATAAAAAAGAGGTCCGGGGCTATGATTATGCAGCAAGAATAAAAATGACAACTGCCGTGGCTGTATTCAGGAAAGGTCGCTCGCTCAGGCGGGATGGGCACTGCGGGCGCGCTGGATCATCGCTTTTACGGCCGCGCTGGTCTTGATGGCATATAATTCGATTTCCGGATGTTTTAACGAAAACACTCTAAAAACCTCATCCGCAAACGCCTGGCCGATAGTTTCAACACCTTGAAAATCGAAGATGACAACCTTGAACCGGTCGATCCGCGACAGCAATCGCTTGGCCTGGGACCGTGACACCAGTTTATCGTCGCCATACAATGCCAGTCGCACAGGAACAACGGTTTTGTTAAACCCGAAATCATCCCCGCTTGTATATTCATTAAATATTTTTTGGGTTGTACGGGAGGTGTGGTTATTCAGCTTCATCCAGACAAAAGTGCCGGAAGACTTTCTCCCGTTAAGAATCCAGTCTTCTTTTTCACCGAATTTATGAGTGAAATACACATCGCCGGAAAGTATGTCAAAATCGTCAAACATTCGGGAGGTAAAAAAAATACCCTCCCCCGAATGATTTTCAGGGTCGGTGGTCAGTTTTCCCTTGGCCAGTTCCAGCACAGAATGTTTTTCATCCAACAGCCCCAGTTCGTTCTGAATTTTCTTAAATATGCCCACCCCGTTGTCATAAATGCCAACCTGGGTGCTCACTGCAGTTTTTTTCAACCGGACAACAATATGATTCGCCTCAGAGTGGTCAATGGCATTGTTAAACATTTCAGTAAACCCATAGCGCCAGATATCCACCACATTTTCTGGCATTTTTCCAATGTTTGGAAAAATATCCTCGCGCCACACTATATCCTCGGCCAGACCCGGGCGCAATTCGTACACATAACGCTGCTCCACTTGCGGATGTAGGTGATATACCCGGTTTCTGGTGCTTCCCTGCGCTACAAGGGATTTTTCGTCAACAAGTCTCTTCAAGTGTTTGTAAACCGCCTGCCGCGAAATGCCGAACTTTTCCGCCGTAACAACCGCTATTTTATCCGGGTGCTTCTCCACATGCTGAAGGATGAAATGCCGTATGCCTTCCCCCCTCGTTTTTATTTTTTTCATAATTTCACCGACATATTAGACGCATGTTAAATTGTAAACCTTATTAAAGAATTTTGTAAACCCTGTATTGTTTTTTGTCAACCCTGTCTGCATTTCATTGTTGTGCGAAATCATCCAGGTAGTCCATTGGTTTCACTTCAAAAAACACAAATGTATCCCCTTTTCCCGGCTGAGATTTTTGGCATCAGACGTTGGAATGCATCTTGATGATGTACTCGACACGATTGCCCGTGTACTGGTAAAACGGCAGCCTTGACAGTCCTGCAACAACCCTATACGCCAGATCCATGATCTCCGGAAAAAATGGTCGAGCTGACCATTGAACTCGAAGATTTATCTCAGGATGAGCGATTTTCAAAAATATAAGCAAAGACGAATGCAACAGGATCCTGATTTCTGGGCTGAATACGATGAACGTTTCGAGACGTTTAGGATCGGTATCCTCCTGAAACAGGCCCGGCTTGAAGCGGGACTGACCCAGGAGGAAATTGCAAAACGGCTCAAAACCACGAAATCTGTTGTATCCCGCATGGAAAACCATGCAATGGATATCCGTCTTTCCACGCTCGAAAAATTTGCCGAAGCCGTGGGCCGGAAAATTCATGTAGCGTTACGGTAAATCACTTCCATTTTTGCTATCGCGCTTATTTTAAAAAAGCGAGCAAAGGGAAAAAATACCTCATCAAAACCCGGGCAGCCGGAACTTCATGGTCACTTCGCCGGTTTCCTTGTCAATGCGTATCATTTTTTCGTCTGTGGTTCCCGGATCGATCTTTTTTCCCGTGGCCATTTCCAGCAGACCGCTGATAAAAGCCATTCCCGTATTGAGCACCGCCTCCATCTTCTCCGGCGGCTGCTCGGCAAAGATGTTTCCCGCCACATCGCCGTTTTCGGGCTCCCCGCCCTCTTCGGCATCGTAGGCGATCTCGGGTTCCTTCTCGTTTAGCACTTTTGGATTTAAAAAGTGCGGCGTATCCTCGGCAATATCCTCGGTCGCTTTCGGCTCTGCAACCACCAACTCCGGCTCTTCCTGCATCATTTCCCGCAGCTGGTTGAGCAGCTCCGTTCGCTTTTCCCGGGAAAACTCAACCATGTCCGTGGTGCCGTCAAACACGCCCTGAAACAAATCTGTTTTGAGCTGGATGCCAGCAAAGATTCTCTCCTCAATGCTGTTTTTGGCAATCAGGTTGATCACATTGATGGTGCCACTCTCCTGACCGATGCGGCTGACCCGTCCGATGCGCTGGTTCATGCGCGCCGGATTCCAGGGCAGCTCAAAATTGACCACGCAGTCTGCGGCCTGGAGATTAAGCCCCGTGCCCCCGGCGTCCGTGGACAGAAACACGCGACAGTCGGGATTGTTGCTGAACTCGTCAATCAGGTCCTGGCGGCGATGAACCGGGATTTTTCCGGATAGCTCCACAAAGGGAATGCCGGCATTGGAAAGTTGCCGGGCGATGAGGTAGGTCATGGTCGTCCATTCGGAAAATATCACGACTTTCCGGCCATCATGCACGCCCAGGTCGGATAGAATGGACCCCAGCTCCTTGAGCTTCGGAGAAATCTGGGTTTTGCGGTCGATCAGGTACGTGGAGTCGCAGACCTGGCGCATTTTCAAAAGCAGCTCCTGGATGCGGCGCAGATCCATGGGCGTGAGGAATTTCTTGTTGATCAGCGGCAGCAGAGACTGGGTCAATCCGCTGTGAATCTTCTGCTGCTGGTCCGACAATTCGATGTAATAATTGTTGACAATCTCGTCTGGCAACTGCTCGAGTACGTCCTTTTTCTTCCGGCGGATGACAATGGACTGCAGCTCCCTGTGCAGCTTGTCCAGGTTTCGGTAGCCCAGGATCTTCCCCTTCTTGTTCCTGCTCAGCATAAAATGGTCAGCCGCAAAAGACCACAGGGGTGAGAGAAGATCCGGGTCGAGAAACTGAACGATGGAGTAGACGTCTTCAAGTTTGTTTTCCAACGGGGTGCCGGTGAGCACCATGGCGTGCTTGCGCGGAATGCGCTTGACGGCATCCGCGGTCTTGGTGTTGAAATTCTTGATCCGCTGGGCCTCGTCAAGGATCACAAGGTCCGGCCTGAAGCGGGAAATGGGCCCCACATCCCGCAGCACCGCTTCGTAATTGGTAATTTTAAACAGACTGTCATCGGTTTTATAGGTCCGGCTCCGGGCATCTGCACTTCCCGCAACAATCACGGCCTTTTCATCCGTGAACCGTTCGATTTCACGCTTCCACTGCTCTTTAAGAGATGCCAGCGTGACAACGAGCACCCGATCAAAACCAAACACGTCCCTTTTCAAAATGGCCGCAGCAAGGGCCTGAAGGGTTTTCCCCAAGCCCATCTCATCTCCAATCAGAGCGGCTTTTTTGTAAAGCGCAAACTGAACACCCTCTTCCTGGTACGGATAAAGTTGGGCCTTGATTACGGAAAAATCCAGGCTCCTATTGTTCGCCAGCGTATCCATCTGCCGGTCAAGCCAGTATTCATCAAGTTTTTCCCATACGACCCGGTCAATGCGCACCCGCTTGAACCGTTCCGGCAGCGATAACAGCGGTATAAATGCACCCGGATCATCACCCCGGAAAAGATAGTTGTCATCAAAATGTTCAGAAAGGACCGCCCGGATTTCTTCGGATTCGCTTTCCCGGTTCTCGCAGAATATGCGGGGCCGTCCGGCCACAGAATCCCAGAAAACATCAATAAAAGGGAAGACTTCGCCGGCCGCTGCTTTCTGAAACCGTTTTTGACCCTTCAGATGCCGGTGTACGGCAATCAAATGCTTGCAGGTATTAAGCCGATTGGTGATAAAATCCGGGCACGAGCATCGGCCAATGCCGTTGACCGGATCATGAAGGGTCACAATGTATTGTTTTCCGGCCGGGCTTTCCACCAGGTGTTCCCCCTTGAACATGTCGCCGGCATAAATCCTCATCTTTTCATTTCTGGCTCTTTTTTTACGGTCTTCTAATGCTTGGGCCCGGATCTCATCGGGGCCCAGATATGGTTCTTCATGCTCTTCCCCTGCCCTGCCCCTAACAGACGGGTCCGCATACCGGATATTTTGCGAAATATCGAGCAGTGCCGCAACGGTATGCTTGCATCCCACCCCCGGATAGGGGCAGTCGCACGAGGTATCCAAATGATCCCCATTGATCTGTATCCGGATGGTGTAATCCCCGTAGCTGCCGTCCACAGCATATTCAAACAACCCGTTTTCCGCATCCATCCCGCGGCCCACACATGCACCGTATTCAAAAAGCCGCTCACCGCGCTTGTAGATGATGCCAGTATCCGCCACCTGTTTCCGGATATATTCAGGCGTCAGAATCTCCATGGTTTTTTCCTTTCTAAATAGCACATCTTTTCCAAAGCAACTCCGCCGGTCCCTCCGGCGGCACCCCGCAACTGAACACAGCAAAAGCTATTACCAAACCCGCTGAAAAAGAT
>SLPT01000024.1 GCA_007131845.1 Desulfobacteraceae bacterium
GGCAACGCTGGCGGCAACCCGCCGGAACATGTCCGCGGGTTGTTCCAGGACGGTTCCATCAGGATCCCGCTTCAGGTAGCGCCTTTCCAGGACGGTCACTGCATTGGGGCTCAGTTCGGGCATTCGCACGGAATCGGTCGGATTCATAAAAACAGTATCTCCATTGGTTGCGCGGTTTAGTTTACAAGTAATTCGTGCCTGAACGAAAACCGTCTTGTTGGTTTTCTCTTTAAACGGACTTTTATTTTCTGATTATTTTAAACTGTTTGATAAATTTTCAGGAACATAGGATGTGCTGACGAAAATCCCGGTTTTCGTTCGGACACTAATTCAGCAATTGCCTGTCCACTGGACGGCAATTAAAACGTCTTTCATTCATATTGACGACTTCGTAAGAAGTTCAACATCTGTGTTACGTGCGATTTCCCGGAACCTCACGTAAGCACTCTGCATTCTTCGAATTCGCACAATCCTTGATCTTGAATTTTTACGGGTTCATCCCTATTGGCTCATTCCATTTTAGCGGCACCAGCCTTCCGCCTTCTTTCCCCTTTCCCCTTTCCCCTGCCCTTACCCCTTACGAGACCGAACCATAGACACCAGCAGCTTCAGGCACAGCACCCCCCCGGCAAGGTAGCCCACTATACCCAGCGTAGGATATCCCCACAGGGTGGGGCCGGTACCGGACATGATAATCATGCCCGACCCCACGAACAATGTACCGACGATTATCCCCAGCACCAGGCGGTTGACGATCCGCTCCAAAGTTCCCTGCAGGCCTTCCAGGTTTTCGTGGCGAAACCGGATCGCAAGCTCCCCGCGGTCCAGCTTGCTCACGATATTGAGCGTCTGCCGGGGGAGTTCCTGCTGAAAGCGCAAGATGTAACGGAATCCCCGGTACATGCCCTTTACCAGGTTCTTGGGCGTAAAGCGCTCCCGGATCATGCGGCGGGCCACCGGCCGGATTTCTTCAATCACGTCCAGTTCGGGGCAGAGCATTTTGGCTGTTTCCTCGGCCGTAATCAGGGACTTGATCATGATGGACAAATCCGCCGTGAGAATCCGTCCGTGGAACCGCAAAATGGAAATGAGATCAATGAGCATCTGGCCCAGGTTCATCTCCGCAAAGGGCATCCGGGTGAACTGGCTGATCACCTCGAGGATTTCGTTTTGCAGGGTCGCCCGATTGACGTTTTCCCGGCCCGTGGTGAACGTCATTAGAAAATCGGTAACCTCGTCCACGTCGTTATCCGCAATCGCGGCCATGAGATCCACCAGTCTCTGACGGATTCTCGGGGAGAGCCAGCCCACCATCCCCCAGTCCACCAAAATGAGGGTTTCGTTTTCATCGATCAGGATGTTGCCGGGATGGGGGTCGGCATGAAAAAAACCAAACACCAGGACCTGGCGCAGGGAAAAATTGATGGCCGCCTGCGCAAGACCCTGCCGGTCCGAAAGCTCCTCAAAACGGACATTCTTCATCTTGCGTCCCCTTGAAAACGTCATGGTCAGAACGTTTTTCCGGCAAAGCGAGGAAAACACCTCCGGGATATCGATGCCTGCGCCCGGCTCCAGTTGAATACGGGCGGCCTGCATGTTCCGCATCTCGCAGATAAAATCCAGCTCCTTGAGCATGAGCTTGCGGATCCTATTTACAAGCTGGGGAAGATTGTAGACCTTGAAGTATTCGATCCGCCCGTCGAGCTGATGCGCGATCCGCTCCAGGATATCGAGATCCCGGCGGATGGTCTCGGCAATGCCCGGGCGCTGGATCTTGAGGGCAACTTCCCTGTGGCCCTCAAGAAGGACCGCCCGGTGCACCTGGGCCAGGGATGCGGCCGCAATAGGCGTTTCATCGATTTCAGCGAAGATGGCCGACAAGGGTCGTTTGAAATTGTCTTCCAGCACCGCCCGCATATCCGGGAAATCCTCTGCGGGAACCTCATCCTGGAGTTTTCGCAACTCGTCTATGAGTTCCCGGGGAACCAGATCGGCGCGCTGGGAAAGAATCTGGCCGCACTTGATAAAAGTCGGACCCAGATCCTCCAGAACCTTTCGCATGCGTTCCCACTTGGTCAGATGAACGGCATGCGGGGTTTCTTTTCTGAAGTACCCCCGCCCCGGAACATCCAGACGGTCGACGATGTCATGGAATCCGTATTTTACCAGCATTGCCACAATTTCGGCAAAGCGCCCGGATATGGATCGGATCTGCATCAAATACTCCCCGCGCAGTCTTGCAGGCTTCGAAAAAAACTCCAATATCTGCGGTATGCGCAATCCCTTACGAATTTCACGTGCACCAAGCGCGCTGCATTCTTCTTCGATTGCGCAATCCTTGATTCTGGACAGTTTACAAAGCTGTCAGATCGCGACGTTTTGCGAGTGCATCAGTTTTGCCGGGCCCGGAAAGGAATCCGGCAAGCCGTTCCCGGAAGAAATCAGCCATCCAAGTTATCAGAAAATGCCTTTAAAGATAAACCAAATATTATCACTCACGGCAGCGATGGCATCAGAGATTGTTCCGCTTGCAGAAATCCATAACATAGCGGATATGCTCCGCCATGCGACTGCGCGCCGCCTCCGGATCCCTTTGTCGGACAGCATCAAGGATTTTCCCATGATGCGTCCCGATGGCGTCCAGGTTACCCGCTTCATAGAGATAAAAGCGGCTTTTGCTGATCGCATAAAAAAGTAGGTCATAAAAATTTTTCATCAAATAGATCTGAGCCAGGTTTTTGGATGCATAGGCAACGGCCATATGAAAGGCCGCATCATCCCCTGCACCCGCCCTGCCTGCCTCCTTCCTTGAGAGCATGTCCTCCAGGGATTTTTCCAGCCCAAGAATGTCGTCATTCGTGGCGCGGGCAGCAGCAAGGCCAACGGTATGCACTTCAAGGCCGAGTCGGACCTCGAGCAGATCGAACAGGCTCATCTCTTCACTTTCCAGGGCTTCCCTCAAGGGATTGTCCATGTACCGGGATTCCAGGGTGCGTACAAATGTCCCCTGCCCCTGCCGCTGAAAGACCAGGCCCATATGAACCAGCCGGCTGATGGCCGCCTTGACGGACGGACGGCTGACCCCGAACGCCGCTGCCAGTTCACGCTCCGGCGGCAGCTTCTCCCCCGGGGAAAGCCTTCCCTGGAAGATGGAATCCCGGAGCTGCTCAAATATCTGGTCGGTGATGGTTTTTGGTTTCACGGGCCGTAAAAACAGGCTTTCCATTTTTTTTAAAAACCTCCTTGTGGATACATTTGGTGTGAATCCCTTGGAATGATTGAAAACAGTCGACTTTAAATTGGTATTACCAATTTATAATTTTTCCTTTATAAAAGCAATTAATTTTTTTACAAAACATAATCCTTTAATAACAATATATTATATAACACCAAAATTAAAAATAAAAAAACCAATATTGACTTATGATATTTTATGGATTAAAGACATACCAAATAATCAACAATGAGGACAGTCCTTCCTGAACGAAGCGCCAAAAAATTAAACACATTGTTTCGCCGAATCGTAAAACAGCGTTTATCTTTAAAACCGCGGAATCGAGGCGGCCACAAAATCAATCAAATCAAACGGAGGAGAGCGGATGTCTGTAAGCTCACTGGCTTTTTTCGCAGCCCTTCCCATCCTGATCGCCCTGGTACTCATGGTCGGCTTCCGATGGCCGGCAACCCGCGCCATGCCCGTCTCATGGCTGGCCTCAGCGGCGGCCGGCCTGTTTTTATGGAAGCTGCCCGCCGGATACGTGGCCGCCCTGTCCATCCAGGGTGTTATTTCCGCAATCGGCATCCTGATTATCGTGTTCGGTGCCATCCTGATTTTGATGACGCTCCGGGAGTCCGGCGCCATCGAGACCATCCAGAGCGGCATGCAGGATATTTCGCCGGATATGCGCGTCCAGGCCATCATCATCGGCTACCTCTTCACGGCCTTTATCGAAGGGGCGGCCGGGTTCGGCACGCCAGCGGCCCTGGCGGCCCCGCTGCTGCTTGCACTGGGATTTCCGCCCCTGGCGGCGGCCATCATCTGCCTGACCTTCAACACCTTCCCCGTCACATTCGGTGCGGTGGGAACCCCCATCGTTCTGGGACTCAACTATCTCAACGACCTCATTTACAACGTGGTCGCAGCAGGCGGCGAAGGGCTCAATTTCACGGATCCGGAATCCTTCGGCATGCTTATTTCCCAGTGGTCCGGCATCATGCACCTTCCCATGATCTTCATCCTCCCGGTTTTCATGCTGGGGTTCATCACCCGGGTTTTCGGACCCAACCGATCCTGGAAGGACGGTTTTGACGCATGGAAATTCTGCCTTTTCGCAGCAGCGGCCTTTGCCGCACCGTACCTGTTTTTTGCATGGTTCGTCGGCCCGGAATTTCCTTCCCTGATCGGGGGGCTCGCAGGCCTGGGTATCGTCGTATGGGGTGCCAAGCGGGGCATTGCCGTTCCGGAAAAGACCTTTACCTTCGGCCCCCAGAAAAACTGGGACCCGGCATGGACCGGGGCGGTAAGCGTTCGGGAAGGCCATGCCTATGAAGCGAAGATGAGCCAGTTCAGGGCGTGGCTGCCTTACATGCTCATCGGGCTGATCCTGGTGATCACCCGCATCCCGGAACTGGGACTCAAGGACTGGCTGGCATCAATCACCCTGACGTTTTCGGGCATCCTGGGATACGAGGAGGTCACGGGCTCCATTGCCATCCTCTACCTGCCGGGAACGATTCCCTTCATGCTGGTGGCGATCCTGACCATCGGCCTTCACCGGATGCGGCCGGAATCCGTCAAAACCGCATGGACGGATGCGATCATTCGTATGAAAAACCCGGCTATCGCGCTGTTTTTCGCCGTGGCCCTCGTTTCCATCTTTCGCGGCTCGGGCGTGGATAA
>SLPT01000232.1 GCA_007131845.1 Desulfobacteraceae bacterium
GAGGGATTTGACAACCTTTCCACCGGCAAGTCCTACCTGGTCCTCAGCAACCACCAGTCCTGGGCGGACATCCTGCTCCTGCAGCATGTTTTCAACCGACGCATCCCTTTTCTGAAATTTTTTCTCAAAAGGGAGCTGATATGGGCTCCCTTGCTGGGAATCGCATGGTGGGCGCTCGATTTTCCCTTTATGATGCGCTACTCGAAAGAATACCTGGAAAAGCACCCCGAGCAGAAGGGAAAGGATATCGAGACCACCCGCCGGTACTGTCAGAAGTTCAAGCATTCCCCCATATCGGTGATCAACTTCCTGGAAGGGACCCGCTTTGAGCCTAAAAAGCAAAAATTGCAGGCGTCCCCGTTCCGCCAACTGCTGAGACCCCGGGCCGGCGGGATCGGAATCGTTTTGTCCGGAATGGGCGAGCAGCTTACGAAAATCATCGATGTCACCATCGTCTATCCCGAAAACGATCCCCCCATTCCCTTCTGGGACTTCCTCAAGGGGAAAATCCCCGCAGTGGTGGTTCACATCCGGACCCTTCCGGTCCCCTCCCGGTTTGCCGGAAAGAATTACGAAACGGACGACACCTTCAAAAAGGACTTCCAGGACTGGATCAACGGCATCTGGAAAGAAAAAGATGACCAGATCGCGAAAATCAGGGATCGGTGGGAAAGCGAAAAAAAACGATAGGCGGCAACAGTGTACCGTTTTCGGGGCTGTTTCAGGGGCTGTTTTCAGCAGACAAAAAGCCGGAGGCGGCATGGCCGCCTCCGGCTGAAAAACCCGCCGGCTGAACAATCCTCCGGCTACCGTTCCATGTCTCTTATCTGGTCGGCAACTTTCTGCAACTGATCAATGGCCTCCCGGAGCCCCTGGCCGATGGCGTCCAATCCCTCCGCAGGTATACCGGGCTCGTCGGGTTCGACCCTGTCCTCGTAGTCTTCCAGTTCCTCGTCGGTCTCGACGACCGGGGCGACGGAGGGCTTCCTGCCCACCAGCGCATCCACGGAGGCATCGAGCGTGGGATGCATCACCACCCGACGGCTGTCCGCAAGGATAATGCGTCGCAGTTCCGGGAAGTCGAGCGCTTCCGGCTTCAAAAAGACCGGCTCCGCGTAAAGCAGGCTGTCCCCGAGGGGGATGACCAGGATGTTCCCCTGCATCACCTCGGAGCCGACCTGTCCCCAGAGGGTAAACTGTTCCGAGATGACCGCATCGTTGTCAATCCGGGCCTCTACCTGCCGCGGACCGTCCACGTGCCGTCCGGAGGGGAACCGGAACAAAATCTTCTCACCATAGTGTTCCCCGTCGCTGCGTGCGGCCATCCAGCCCACGAGGTTGTGGCGCTGGTCCGGCGTAAAGGGCTGAATCAGGAGAAACTCCTCCTTTTCCTCCCCGGGAAGGCGTGCAACGATGTAGTAGGGACGAAGTGTTTCCGCCCTGCCAAAAGCCGACTGCTGCGGCACCGACCACTGGTCCTCCCGGTTGTAGAACACGACCGGGTCGGTCATGTGATACTGAAGCAGCATGCGCGACTGGACCGTGAAAAAATCCATGGGATACCGGGCATGATTCCGAAGATAGTCGGGCATTTCTTCCGCCGGCTTGAACAGATCCGGGAAGATTTCCATGTATGTCCGGATGATGGGGCAGGAATCATCAAACACGTAATAGTCGATATCGCCGTTGTAGGCGTCGACAACCGCCTTGACGCTGTTTCGCATGTAGTTGAATTTTTGCTGCCACGGTGTGGAGTATGGATAGCGCGTGGTGGTGGTGTAGGCATCCTGGATGAAAAAAAGCCGCCCGTCCGCCACCACCGTGTAAGCCTCGTCATCGCGCTTGAGAAACGGCGAGATGTTGGAAAAACGCTCCGGCACCGTACGGCGATACTGAATCCGGCTGTCCGGCTGCACCTCTCCGGATATCAAAATATTGAGGTCCCGGAACTGCCACGCATACAGAATCCTGCGGAGCATGGAGCTGAGCGGTACGCCCCCTTCCCCCTCGTAATGGGTATAAACCGGTCCGTCCTGCCCTGGATAATTGAATTCTTCCATCCGGCTGTTGACGATGGCAAAGGGAAGGCTCTTGAGACCATAGTAAATTTCCGGCCTTTCCAGATCGATTTTGCCGGTAGGCGGAAGGTCCTGAACGAAGAAGTTGGGGCGTCCGCCCTCGGCCACCTCGGTGACCGGGCTCATGGCCACCCCGTAGCCGTGGGTGAACTGGAGATGCCGGTTGACCCAGCGCTGGGCCTCGGACGGCAGCTTCTCGGCGGAAAGCTCCCGCGTTCCGAGCATGACCTGTCGGAGCTGTCCGTCGACCGTATACCGGTCCGTCTGAACACTCAAAAAATCGTAGTATAACCGGAAAAACTGAATCTGGTTATAGCTCTGGAGAAGGGGACCTTCGTCCCAGAAACGAAGATTCCGGATGGTTCCGTCGTTTTCAGCCACGGTTTCAGGCCTGACCTCGCCCCGGGCGGGATGGGACCTTGTGGCCATCTCGCCCAGTCCGTAGGCCTTGCGGGTAAATTCGATATTGTCGGCGATGAAGTCCCTTTCCCGGGCCAACTCGCTGGGTTCCACCTGAAGGCGCTGGACCACGCTTGGCAACACACCGCTGCCAAGGAAATTGAGTACCAGCCACCCGCCGATGCCCACGTAGAGGAGCCGATATCCCTGGGAACGCATCGCGGCAAGCAGTACACCGGCGGCGGCGATGGCTACGAAGGTAAGAATCGTCCGGGCGGGCAGCAGCACGTGGTAATCCGTGAAGCCGACCCCGTATACCGCACCGGTCCGCGAGAACAGAAGCTCGTATCTGCCCAGCCAGTGCCCTGCGGCAATCACCAGGAAGATCAGGGCGCCAAGCGCCAGGATGTGGCTGCGAACCTTTCCTTCGAATACAAACACCTCGCCCCGAAGGTTGCTGGCTATGAAGTAGAAGCCCGCCACGAAAAGCAAAATTACCACCACCGAACCCAGAAGCCAGGTGCGGACAAACTCGAGAACCGGCAGGGAATAGACAAAAAAGGAAATGTCCCTGCCGAAAACAGGATCGGTTTCACCAAATGCCACTCCGTTGAAAAAGCGGAGAAACGACTCCCAGCGGCCGGAGGGATGGCTTGCCAGATACGTTGCGCCGAGCACCAGGGCCAGTATGCCTATCCACAGCATGAGCTGGCGGGCAAGCTGGTAGCGTGCGGGAGAAAGCTCCTTGCCTGGCCGCCACTGGTAAGATTCGATATTGCGGTAGGCCACATAGAGGTTTGGCGCGGCAAGCGCCACGAAAACCGCGAGCGCCAGCAGGTAGAGCCAGACCTGGGTGGTCACGCGAACGAATATCACCTGTTCATAGCCCACCCCTGAAAACCACAGCCAGTCGGTGTAGAACAGGCGGGCCCAGTTAAGACCCATGAATACGGCCACCATGAGCAAACCCACGAATGCGAGCTTGACGATCCGGATCAGCCGGGGAAAATCCAGGTCCTCCAGGCGGAACGGCTGGGGGGGGCCGCCGCCCGTCCCGCCGCCGGAGCCGCCCGGTTCAAATGCGTTTGCCATTGTTACACTCCTGTTAGGGTATGAATTGTCAGAATCATCGACTTGTCGTCATATTGACGGTATGTTGCCGGTTTCCGGATATCAATATCAAAGCAGGGGCAAGGGGTCAACAGATACCGGATCACGATCGCTCTCACGATCGCTATCGCTATCGCTATCGGGATCGGGATCGGGATCGGGATCGACAGTCCACGCCTACGGAAAAACGAAGTTAATCCCTGTTCTTCATAAATCGGAACAGGCCGTAGCTTCGGCAGAAAAATTCCGATCCCGATCCCGATAGCGATCCCGATCCCGATTTTGATATTAAACCGCGCGTTCGCTGTTCTGCCGCGGGGGTGCCCCGGCTTTCCCCGGGGCTGAAACAGAAACGCTTGCAATCGCTTTTTTTGCTGTATATTTTAGTGCGGAATTGGAACGGACGCCTTATGTGATCGGAAAAACCCGCTACAGAGCGAGATACCCATGCCATTGACCCAGACCATTGCCCTTGCGATCATCCAGGGACTGACTGAATTTCTGCCGGTTTCCAGTTCCGCGCATCTCCTTTTGGTGCCGGTCCTTACAGGTTGGGAGGATCAGGGCCTCGCCTTCGACGTGGGGCTCCACGCGGGAAGTCTTGCCGCCGTGATCCTCTATTTCCGGGATGATATTTTTGCCATGGCCGCGGCCTGGTGGCGCTCGATCTTTAAAGGAACCATGGACGACAAGGCGCGTCTCGCATGGGCGGTCATATTCGGGACCATTCCCGTCGGCCTTGCCGGCATTCTGCTGCGGGACGTGGTGGCCGAAGGGTTCCGATCCCCCGTTGTAACCGCGGGCGGGCTCATCGGGTTCGGGCTGCTGCTGGGGTGGGCGGACTGGCGAACAAAAGGAGAAAAGACTGCCGAGCAGCTCCGCTGGCGCGATGTGCTGTTCATCGGATGCGCCCAGGCCGTGGCACTCATCCCCGGCACGTCCCGCTCGGGAATTACCATAACCGCCGGGCTGTTGGCCGGTTTTTCCCGGCGGGAGGCGGCCCGTTTTTCATTTCTGCTCTCCATCCCGGTGATCGCACTGGCAGGCCTCTGGGAAACCCGGACCCTGGTGCAAATGGGCCAGGCGGTCGACTGGTCCGCCGTATGGATCGGCATCATCATCTCCGGTATCACCGCATACGCCTGCATTCATTACTTTCTGTCATTCATCCGGCGCATCGGGATGCAGCCATTCGTCGCCTACCGGCTTTTACTGGGCATTGTTCTGCTGTTTGTATACCTGTAAACGGGGATGGCGGAAACCTATCCGGCCGCTACCAGTCCGAGATACCACGTGGC
>SLPT01000197.1 GCA_007131845.1 Desulfobacteraceae bacterium
TGCTGACGGAGTTCCCGGAGCAGGCCGGCCCGACCTTCCAGCTGACCTCGGCGGTCAGCCCGGTCAACCGGCGCAACCTGGCCGGCGGCGACTCCCGCTTCGGACTGCCGGAATTCGAACAACTGGCCGCAAACAATATAAAGGATGTGGAAGATTGGATCGAAGGGGCAAAGGCGTCATCACCATTAGAGATCGTCGTGGTGGGGGATGTCGACCCGGATGAGGTGATTGAACTGGCCGCAACATTCCTGGGCAGCCTTCCCGGTGGGAAGGACGCACGGATCCCCGTAACTGAACGCCAACCCGCATTTCCTGCCGGCGAAAGGCTCGAGCGGGGCGTGCCGACACGGATCGAGCGGGCCCTGGTGATGGTTGCTTATCCCACTACCGATACGTATGACATTGACACCACCCGGCGCTTGTCCGTCCTTTCGGACATTTTCTCCGACCGGATGCGGCTGCAGGTTCGCGAAGATATGGGAGCCACCTACAGCCAGGGCGCTTACAACAGCCCGAGCCGGGCATATGAAGGCTGGGGCCTTTTCGGCACCTACGCGATACTCGATCCGGCGGATGCGGAGGCCGTGGAAGCCCGGGTCCGGAAAATCGCAGAAGATATCCGTGAAAACGGAGTGACCGAAGACGAGCTCGAGCGAGCCGTCCGCCCGGTGCTTGCCAACATAACAAGCCAGGTAAAAACCAACGAATACTGGCTGAACACGGTTCTGAAAGGCGCTTCGCGGCATCCGGAACAGCTCGACTGGAGCCGCACCATCTTTGTCGATTACGCCGCCATCACGGTGGATGAAATCAACCGGACAGCCCGGGAATATCTTGAAAACGACCAGACCGCCACCTTGTTTTTCTATCCCGAGCCCATAATGGATGACGAAACCGGCCCGGTGACAGAAGATGCAGAAGGAAAAATCCCATGACAGAAGCGGTGAACGTTGCCTTTTCAGACTACGAGACATCCGTTGCCGAAGCGCTGGACAACATTCATGCAGGTCGCCTTTTCGCCGGACAGGACAAAATCCTCATCAAGCCCAACCTGGTGACGGATTCCCCGTTTCCGGTAACCACATCTCCCCGCTTCTGCGGGGCCATCATCGACTATATCCGCTCGCACAGCGAAGCGACCATCGTCATTGCTGAAGGCGTGGGCGATCCCGCCTCGGAAACCATGGAAATCTTTCATGCCCTGGGATACACCCGGCTGGCGAAAGAAAAGGGGGCTGAGCTGGCTGACCTGAACGCCGCCCCCCTGGTCAGGCTTGAAAAGCCGGACTGCAAAAGATTCCCGGAATTCTACATCCCGGAAATGGCAATGGATCACTTTATCGTGTCGGCACCGGTGCTGAAGGCCCACAGCCTGTCCATCTATACCGGCACACTCAAGAACATGGTCGGTTTTGCCCCGCCGGAGCATTATGCCGGAAGCGGCGGAATTTGGAACAAAGCCGAGTTCCATATCGACATCCAGCAGGCGATCATCGACCTCAACCGCTATCGGAGCCCGGATTTGAGCATCATCGATGCATCGGTCGGCCTGGCCGACTATCACCTGGGTGGCCCCGTATGCGACCCGCCGGTCGGCCGGCTGGTTGCGGGCTCCGACCCGGTTGCCGTGGACCGGATGGCTACCGGTCTGCTGGGACTGGACTGGCGGAAAATCGGACATCTGTCGGAAAATATGCCGTAAAACCGCCCCGGAGTCTCGCACCTATCCGGCTGCTTATTACAGGAGGGCAGAAAGAAAGCGGTTTACAGTAATGAGCATAAGATTTTTTTCCTGGTTGTTGTCACCGCCCTGAACATTTGCTATATACGACTCTGGCCGGATAGAGCCGGAAAACCAAAAACAACGGCCGGCCTGCAACGATTCAGGCAGGGATTTCGAAAGCATATCACATTCATTTTGTTTTACTTTATTTTTCCCAAGGATAATCCATGAACGAACCCATCAAATCCGTCGATCCGACCGACCGGATATGGAACTTTTTTGCGTCAGTTAAGCTCTCCGTGGTTCTGCTGCTGACCCTTGCCCTGACATCCATCATCGGGACACTGATTCCACAGCACAAAGAGGCCGCACAATATATCCAGCAGTACGGGGAAACCTGGCACCGGATTTTCGAGATACTCAATTTCTACGACATGTATGGCTCCTGGTGGTTCCAGCTGCTGCTCGCCCTGCTTATCGTCAACACCATCGTGTGCTCCATCGACCGGCTTTCGGGAACCTGGAAAGTGATATTTCCTAAAAAACCGGTGTACAAGGCGGATCGGTTCCGGAATAGCCAGTACCGCAGATCCTTTTCCGACACGCGAAAGCCGGAAGACCTCAAGGATTCCATAAGCCGTTTCATGGAAAAGCGTTTCCGGCACAGCCGGGTGGAGCCCTTGGAAAACGGTTTTCGGGTTTACGGAGAAAAGGGCCGTTGGACCCGGATAGGCGCGTATATCATTCATACGAGCGTGCTGCTGCTGGTCCTGGGCATGCTGATTTCATCGATGTTCGGCTACGAGGGCCGCATGAATCTTCCGGTCGGCGAAACAGACAGCACAATGACTCTCAGGCATTCCGACGCACGCGTTCAACTTGATTTTTCCCTGCGGTGCGATGATTTTTCCATCACGCACTATCCCGGCTCCGGAAGGGTACAGGAATACCGTTCCGAAATCACCATCATCAAGGACGGTGAAGAAGTCAGAAACCATTCGCTGATTGTTAACGACCCCATCCGGTTCGGGGGATACAGCATCTATCAATCAACGTATGGCAGGATACCGGAAGACACCTTCACACTGGTCTTTACCGAAGCCGCATCCGGCCTGGAAACCAGAAGAAAAGCAGAAAAGGGGGAAGAAGTTCCTCTTCCCGGCGGCAGAGGTCAAATTATCATCCAGGACTACTCGAACAATTTCAATTTCCGGGGGCACAATCTCGGCCCCACCTACCTGGCCATGATGGAGCCTGCCGGTGAAAGCCCACGGCCCGTGATCCTGCCGGTGGAACATCCCAACTTCGACAGGATGCGGCAAGGGGAGTTCATTGTCCGCCTGGAAAATATTGACTACCGGTACTTCACCGGACTTCAGATCGCCAGAGACCCGGGTATACCCATCGTTTTCAGCAGTTTTGTCATAATGATTGCCGGCTTTTTTATCACGTTCTATCTGGCCCACCGGCAGGTCTGCATCGAAACGGTGCGCAAGAATGGGGAAAAAACCGAAATATCCATTTCAGGCATTGCCGCCAACCGGCGCCCCGGCATCAACATGACGGTCAAAAGGACTGCGGAAGGCATCGAACGCATCCTGAAGTAACATCATACACAGAAGGACTTAAACGGATGACAGACAGTGTAACCATCATATCGTACGTTACGTTCATTTTCGGCATCTCCACCCTGTGTTACGCAATCGGCTGGATATTCAGGGCACGATGGGCGGACATCGCCGGCACTGCAGCCATGGTCGCCGCGACCCTTGGCAACCTGGTCGCATTCATTCTCCGCTGGATGGAAACCTACTGGCTGGGCTATGGCCACATGCCCCTTGCAAGCCTCTATGAATCGTTGATCTTTTTTTCGCTGACGATCGGGGCAATCTACCTCTACGTGGAATACCGCTTCCGGTACCGGGTGATCGGTTTCTTTGCAGGACTTTCCGCCTTTCTGGCACTGGCCTATGCTTCCCTGCCGTCGGTCGGCAGCCAGATCCAGCCGCTCATGCCGGCCCTCCAGAGCAACTGGCTCATTGTCCACGTGATGACGTACTTCTTCGGGTATGCGGCACTCACCCTGGCATTCTGCGTCAGCTTGCTGTTTTTGCTGAAATCCGCGGGGAAAAACCCGGACTCGGGGTTCCGTGCCCATATTCCGGGATTCAGGACCCTTGATGACCTTACGTACCAACTGGTCATATTCGGCTTTCTGTTCATCACGATAGGGCTGATCACCGGCGCGGTATGGGCGGAGCAGGCATGGGGCCGCTACTGGGGATGGGACCCCAAGGAGACCTGGTCTCTGATTACCTGGTTTGTTTATGCGACCCTTCTCCATGCCCGGCTGATGCGCGGCTGGGAAGGAAAACGCCTGGCATACATTTCCATACTGGGCTTTGCAGCCATGTTGTTCACCTATTTCGGCGTCAACCTGCTCCCGGGACTGCATAGCTACCTGTAGCCCGCACCGAAGGCCGCCACCGTGATCGTCCACCGGCTTCATACATAAGGCCGTCAGCTTTGATGGATTCCACGGCAGGGCTATCGCACACAGGCACCCTGAATGTCCGAGCGGAGCGAGTTTTCAGGGTGCGGCTTATCAAGCCGTAGAAGCTGGCAACGGCCACTCACAGTTGCGAGGGGGTAATCGCCCGACCCTCTAAAATGATCCGATGTTTTTTTTGGGGCGGGAGTATCCAAAAAGTAATTTGCTTTCGAGGTAGCGGTTACACTGGAAATCCCTGCAAGCAGCAATAACAGCCTCGAAAAAAGTCTCATTAAATATCTGCCAAGAGCCGCGAATGCCGGATCGGATAATCCCTCTTTATGCCCCAGGCAAGCCATTTTCCGACGCATCCGGGCCGGTATATTTCTGTTGACAATTTTTTCTAAACCCGATATGAAATTCCCTTTACTACGGATGGTTTCGTAAAAAGTCCGTCATGGTTGCAGGGGTTTCGCATCGGGAAAATGTCATTTAGAATCAAACAGTTCCCCTTAACAAGCCAAACATCCCGTATCTGCCCGCCTGCATACTTTTTACGATCCCGTCACATTTGATTGATCATCAATATATTGAAAATATATGCGGATGCAAACGATAAACCCCAACAGATTGTGACGGAGTAGCCATGAGCACACAAACGGACAA
>SLPT01000057.1 GCA_007131845.1 Desulfobacteraceae bacterium
GAACGAGAAAGCCGCTAACGCCGTCGATGACCGTTTCCCGGCACCCGGGGGCATCGGTGGTAATGATAGGCCGAGCCATGGCCATGGCTTCTAAGACCGTCCGGGGTGTGCCTTCCCGGTAAGAGGGCAGGACGTAAACCGAGCACTGCCTGTAGTAGGCGGTAACGTCTTCTGTTTCGCCGAAGTGCTCAATTATCCCTTCGTCAATATAGGGTTTTAACTCATAATAAGTAAGCGAGTCCTGGATATTTTCGAGAGCCCCGAGCAGCATAAACCTTAATTCCGGATGCCTTGCTTTAACCAGCTTGGCCGCTTCCAGGTATTCAACAATTCCCTTGCTATACATGACCCGGGAAAGCATGAAGAAAGTCAGTTTTTCCGGGAAAGGGGCCGGTGTAAATATCTCCATGTTAACACCCGAGCCGTTAACCAGGTAGCATTTATCTGGTTTGAGCAGCTTTTGCTCCGTAAACTCCTCCAGGTTATCCTGGTTTTGAAAAATCACCCTGTGGGCGCATATAAAGCCCAGGCGGTAAAGCAAACTGACCAGGTGCTTGAGCACACTGGCCTTGATAGTTTCTGCCGTGAAGACGTAGCCGGTCCCGGTAACCATGGAGTTAATATTTTTCATCCCGGCCAGCCTTGCTGCCCAGGCCCCGTAGATGACCGGCTTGATTGTATAGCCCAGAGTTATATCGGGCTTTTCTTTTCTTAAAAGTCGCCAGAGGTTGTAGATGTACTTGATATCGCCTGCCAGGCTAAGCCCGGTTTTATCCAAGGGGATCAGGACAAAACGGACGCCTAACTCCTTTAATTTTTCAATATCGACCTCGTTGGGGCCGGTAACCACCACCTCATAACCCCGGGCCTTTATCTCTTTGAGCAGGTCCCCCCGGAAGTTATATACTGTGCGGTTTTTGGGTGAGATAAGTATAAATTTCAAATCCGTACCTCATTAAAATTTTTAGAATATGTTTGTCTTTATTTCATTAATTCGACATACGAAAAGAAATTCAAAGTAGCATGGCCAGAATCTAAAAATTAGCAACACACTTTCAAAAACAGGTTGGCATAGTTAATCCATATAGTTTTTTAATATATCATATTTACCAACTAGATCCGCCATTTGTATTGTCCTATGAGCAGGATCATGATTAGCTTCTATTATTTCAACCCCATCTTTAACTATCGCCATATCCCAACCCAGGTAACGAACCTGAGGTATTAATTTAGCGGCACTTTCAATTTTAGAAACAACAGCGTCCCAGTGAGGTATTTTAAACCCAATGAGCTGCGCATTAGATGAAGGGTGATACAAGAATCGCTCATATTCTTTATTGATACATGGCACAAAAACTAAACCACTTGTTATATCTATACTGCCAACCATACCTCCTGCGGAAAAGCTATCTGTAAAGGAAATATCACTCCCGCATCTGAAGTTACATCCTAGGATAATAACATCTTCCCCTTTTAAAAATGTCATTATCCTTATTGTGTTTACCGAAGATGGATTGAATGATTTCATCAAATCATGCTGTGCAATCTTTTCTTCGGCGACATGGTTAGGATATTTTTTTAATACCGATTCAATACTATTAGTTGCATTATAAGAATATTCAACAATGCCTTCTCCTTTGCTACCTGTGGCAGGCTTAACAATGAAGTTTTTATGCTTTGCAATAAATTTTTCAAAATCATTTTTATTGCAATCCCTTAAATCTATCCAATCTCGTTTAATATATTTATTAAAATAACTATAAAATAAACCTTTATCATGAAAATACTTGGTATAGTTTGAATCATTATAATTACTTATCAGCTTCCTGCTCCTGTAATAAGTAATAAATTTGTTCCTCTCAAAATCATTTTTTTTATAAAACTCATAGCGAAAGTAATCATCAAAACTACTTCCAAATCTTAATGCACACCAAATCAGAGTGAACCAACAATAGATAAATCGTCCACCAGCGTGTTTTTTAATGTTCCTATTAAATCTTTGAATGTTTTCTTGTAAAAACTTTATTTTTTGCTTTATCAATGCTTTTCTCCCCATTGACCTCATTATTAGTATTATTTATCCTATTTAGCAAAATTAACTCTATTGTCAACCTTTATACAACAAAGTCATATAGTGATAATACAGCTTTTCAATAAATACTCTTTTTCCGCCCAGGTATACATTATGGACACTTATGTTTGAATCAGAAATTTTTTTATTAGCAAGTTCAATAACACTTTTATTGACCATGTCATTTGTCCGGAATGCATGAGGAAACCAGAGGCATATATCGATTAAAATCCTATTATTGATTGGCATAGTAACAGTGTGGCTAAAAATATCATGGGTAGTAACCACACTTGCTCCCCACGAACCAAAACGAAATTCCCAGTAAAAGAAATCCTGGTGCTCGTAGTTATATGGAGGTTTGTCCAAATTTATTTCTTTCAAGTATTTTCTATACTCCTGATCTGATTTTTTGAGCAGTCCGGGTGAACCAATATACCTGGTTTGAAAAATACTGAAATGGCGCGGGGTCAGAACATTAGGCATTTCAACCCCATATTTCTTACCCCACATGGCCCTGCCTACTTCAGAAATCCATGATTTCAGCTCGACATCAAAATTATTAAGCCTGTACAAATAAATGAACTTTCTTATTTCATGATCGGGTGGAGTTCCGATGTTCGATGAGTTATGGATAATTATTTTTTTAAAAACCTCAAAATCTTCTAGGTCTTCATTTCTATCAGGTATAGCATATGTGTCATGCGGCACTCCAATAATTTTGCATAATTCGCTTGCTGCGTTTGCATCTTCAACCTCTTGAGGCTTACAATGAAAGCTGTAAAATTTGTATCTATCATAGAGTCCATTTGCACATGCCAGCGTTGTCTTACTGTCCATACCTCCCGACAAAGAAATGGCTGGTGTATTCCATTTTATTGAACATAGTTTGATATTATTATTGATAAGTTCGGCTATTCTGCTAATCACATTATCAAACTGATCTTCTTCAAGTTCTATATACTCTTTGATAGGGAAAAACCTTTTCACGGTAAAATCAGAACTGTATCTCATATAGGTATTAGGCCCAAGCCTTTTAAGCTCACGGTAGGGAGATAAATTACCGGGCAAGTACCTGCCACCAATAGAAAAAAACCATTTGGCCGTTAGTTTTTTGACAAAGGGATCTACTTCCAAGTTACAGATGTCGCCAACTAATTGTGGATGTGAAGTAATATATACTCTATCATCAACAACCCCATAGTAACATGACTTCATGCCACCACAATCCTGCACTGCAAGCAATTTGCCGTGGTCATTCACGACTATTAAATGAATTCCAGTTAATTCACTAACCTTGTCAAAGAATGTTTCTTCGCCATTTTTGTATGCCTGAAAAAGATCCTTGAGAATTTCTTCTTCCTTATACTTCATATTAAAGGGATTATAGGCATGCCCAATCATAGATATGGCTACACCGTTTTCTTCAACGCATTGATAATCCTGCAGTTCATGATAATAGACATGAACATCCCTGCCGTCTTTCAATTCACCAAACATCGCTTTGTTCCAGTGCCCGTAGAAGGGATATGTATCTAAGCTTAAGTCGTTAGAGGTCGTGATCAGGTAACCCCTGCGAAAGAGGGTTTCCCGGTACTGAGGATATTGATCTAAGATGCTTATAATTTCTTCCTTATTGCTCATCTTTACGCACTCCATATTCAATCAGCTTTAATATAGCTTGACAGGTTCTCCATGATTAAGGCAAACAACCTCTCGTTAATCCTATCCGATACAAAACTGTTGTGCGGGGTGATGATTACATTATCAAAACCCCAAAGAGGACTGTCGTCCGGCAGGGGCTCTTCTTCAAACACATCGAGGGCCACGCCGCAGAATTTTCCGGCCTGCAGGGCCTCAATTAAAGCAGCTTCGTCAATAATTGCTCCTCGGGAAAGGTTGACCAGAACACTGTGATCAGGCATAAGCTTTAACCGGTCAGCGCTGATCAGGTGGCGGGTTTGTTCGTTTAAAGCCAGGGCCAGTATGACGATACCGCTTGTAACCAGGACCTGGTCAAGGTCCTCAAACATGAGTAAGCGGTCGACAGCCTCAGTTTTAACCTGTCTGATGTCGACAGCGGTAATTTCCACTCCAAAGGGTTTCAGGCGCTTTGCAATGGCCAAGCCGATGTTTCCGAGGCCGATTATGACTGCCTTTTTGCCCGTAAGTTCCTGGAGATCCCGGTTTTTCTGCCAGAGACGCTTTTCCTGGTTCCGGTAGAAAAACCGGCTCTGCTTGTAAATTTCAAGGATCTTGAGCACTGCCCACTCGGCCATGGGGATACTGTAAACATCACCAGCATTGAAAAGTTTAATGTTATGGTCATTGATATAGTCGAGCGGGACACGGTCCAATCCAGCGCTTAGCAGCTGGACCAGCTTTAAATTCTTGAATTCAACAATATCATGGTGGAGGAACAGGTTATTGCAAACCACCGCCTCGATAGCGCTGACCTCTACCGGCAAAGGATTTCTCTCATCTTTTACATAGAATACTTCAAAGCCCAGGGCTTTAATTTGATCTATTTGTGCTTCGCTGTAGGGAAAGGCGCCGGTCAGCAGAAGTCTCATAGGCTTTTCCTTTCGCTGTCCTGCATTAATTGTTTTCTTAACGAGCTGGCGACCGCTATAATCCTCTCGTGGACATATTTTTGGTTGCTTTCAAAAAAACTTTTATCTGCGCCCTGCAGCCCGGCTTCACAGGCCCTGATTTTCTTTACCCCGGTGTCAAAGATCTCCATGATCTGGTCCTGGTCTTTGAACTCGGCGGCGTTACAGAAGCTGCGGGATAA
>SLPT01000337.1 GCA_007131845.1 Desulfobacteraceae bacterium
AACGCATTGAAATTACGCGGTACTGGAACTATAATCCCGGGGAGCACAGCGTCCCGTGGCGTCTGCCGGAAGCATCCGAGCGGTTTTTCGGGATTTTTACCGATGCAATTGACATCCGGCTTCGCTCCGACGTGGAACTCGGAAGCTTTATCAGCGGCGGTATTGATTCGTCGGCCGTATCGTCCGTTGCCGCAACCAGAATCCCGGATTTGCGGCTGTATACCATATCGTTTTCAGAGAAAAAATACGACGAGCTTCCGTCTGTAAAGCGGCTGCTTGGCGCCATGCATCCCCGGTTCGCCGGCACCCGACTGAAGCATGCCGTGTGCGGGCGCTCGATGATGAATGCGCTTCCCGAAATCATTGCCTCCGTGGAAGAGCCGATTTCCCTGGGGACCGTGCTGCCCACCGACCAACTTTGCAGGCTTGCAGCCCGGGATGTCAAGGTCGTCCTGACGGGGGAGGGGGCGGATGAGATTTTCGCAGGCTACCGGAAGTTCATGATTGAAGCGGCTGCGGCCGGGTTTTACGGGTTTACGCCCGCGCAGCGGCGGCAGCTGCTGAAAGAATTTCCGGAACTTGCGGCAATCCTGTCGGACAAGGACGGGCAAAACGATCCCGGCGGCCGCTACATCCGGTCCGAGACATTGTTCGGACCGGAAGAGCGCAAGCGCCTGCTGGGATTTGAAGCGGGCGGGCCGCTTTTCGAGGCGGATGCAAAACCTGTGCTTTCCGGCCGCGAGCATCCGCTTGATGCGGCCATCGCGTACGAAACCCGTTTTCGCCTGCCCGATTATGTTGTTCTGCGCCTGGATAAACTTTCCATGCGCCATTCGCTGGAAACCCGGACACCGCTGCTGGATTACCGGCTGGCGGAGTTTGCGGCAAGCCTGCCGGTTGCCATGAAAACCAATCTCATGATGAACCGGGAGAAGTTCATTTGCAGCTATGCATATCTCAAAAACAATATCCTGGATCCGGTATCGGCATTCCGGAGGAAGCAGCCGTTTACGTTCCCCATGGCCGACTGGCTTGCAGATCCTAAGCAATTACCAGAATTTATACACGATATTTTGTCAGGCGAAACGGTGGCCCGGCAGAATCTGCTGGACCCGGACTTTGTCCGGGAGCTTGCTGCCGGTGTATCCGGTGAAAACGTGGAGCCGCATACCCTGGTTTCTACCGCGGACAAGCTTTTTTCAGTGATCGTGTTTACATTGTGGGTTGAACAAATGATCCGATAAACTGCGGGATTGCGCATTGGAAGACGTCTATACCGAAAAATCGCTTGCCGAAAGATTTTGCCGGCATTACCTTGATACGCTGGCGGTTTGTCTGCCCAAAGCGTATCGAACCTACGGATTCGAATATGAGTTTCTGCCTGCGGGCATGCTGGGAATCCAGGATATGGTCCGGATTGACCGGGTCCTTGAAAAGCTTGGCGGGCAGCAGTCGGGCGGGGACCGGAAATTTGAAAACGGGATGCTCGTGACGTTCGAGCCGGGCGGTCAGATTGAATACTGCAGCCCCCCGCTGCACGCCGATGAGGTTGAAAAGTTCGAAGAATTGCTTGCCTTTATCGGGTTTGTGAATGAGCGGATCCGAAGCTCCCTGGGGATCGAATACCTGGGAATCGGTTTTTTACCCGGCCGCGCCAACTACCCCTTGTGCCTTCGTTCGCCCCGTTACCTTCAGCTGCACAGGCGGCTGGCAAGGGCCGGAGCCCGGGGACATGAAATGATGAAGGGAACGGCTTCGATTCACCTGCATATTTCCATTGGCAATCTCGACGAACTGCTTCCCTTGTTTTATTTTTTGTGTGAACTTTCGCGAAGCGAGGGTTTCGGTATGTCATCCGAGCGCAGGGATATATGGAATCATACGGACCCGACCCGGAGCGGCCCCCCTCCCTGCTGCTCGGAAACCCTGAGCGGCCCGGAACCGCTTATCGAACGCCTGATCCGGTATGCATTGCAGGTGGTGGTTCTGGGGGAGGAAGTCCCCTTTGAGCAGTCGACCGATCGTTCATTTTCAGCTTTTCTTTACCACATGACGACCATTTTTACCGATGTGCGGTTCAATCTGAAAGGCCCGACACTGGAACTGAGAACCCTCGACAGCATGCCTGTTGACAATTTCCGCACCAAATGGCTTCAATTTATTGATATGGCAAAAACAATCCGTTAATCGTCCGATCGAAAGGAGAAAAGATGGCCAAAGTTGAAATTTATACGACCCTTGCCTGCCCGTATTGCGTCAACGCCAAGGATTTGCTGAGTCGCAAAGGGGTTGCCTTTTCGGAATATCGCGTGGAAGGAAATCCGGATTTGATGGCCGAGGCAAAAAAAAGAAGCGGAGGGCGCATGACGGTGCCGCAGATTTTTATTGATGATGAGCATATAGGAGGGTATGATGAGTTAAGTGCCTTGGATCGTGCGGGCAAACTCAAACCGATGTTAGGTCTGGGTTGATCTTTTTTGTAATTTTTTATGAATTTGCAGCAGAAACACTACCACTTTCGGGAAAGTCGGTTCATCTGTGTCAATCTGTGGGTTATGTTTTTTGCTTTCCCTGCATCTTAATATTTTCTGCAGAGCCCGCAGATGATCGTTTTTTCTTTTGCCAAGCCTAAAGACTGTACAGCGCAAGCCCTCAGACCGCAACAAAACAGAGCATCGTATCCGTCCTGCTTCCAAGCCGGGGCAAGGTCGGTGTTATCGTTCAGGGAGGAACATTGATTATGGAGGAAAAGGAAAACAGGCGGAAAAATACGCGATCTGCAGTCTGGGATAATGTAACGGCGAGTGTGGAAGTTGATGAGCCGTACCAGAAAAAAAGCAAAAGCAAGATGAAGATCAAGGGCTCTGTCCGGGATATCGGTTCACAGGGAGTGTTTGTCGTTTCCGGCGAGTCGGTTCCCATGAATACCAAAGCGGAAATCAACATCGACTTCGATTCCCGCCGGCCCGGTACGCTGACCATTTCCGCCCAGGGAAAAACGGTCAGGCGATCCGTCGACGGATTTGGAATACAATTCACGAAGATCAACCTCAAGCGCCTCATGGAATGCATCACCGGACGGATGAATCGTCCCTGAAGACAGTATACGGGTAGATTTTCATCGTTTTTTTCTCCGGTTTCCCCGGCGGGCGTCTATGGATGCCGCAATGGCAAAAGGCAATGTCGTGAAAAATTCAAACACAAATCCGATTGCCGCAATGCAGTAGACAAAGGGAAGCTTCAGCGCATAAAACTTCAGTTTTTTTAATATATTCTTCATTTTATCGTTATCCGGTCAGTCCGCATCCTCATTGGCTCTACGATGCCGGTTGATTATCGATTGCAGGGAGGTGGCCAGATCTTTTTGGGTTATTGGCTTTTGGAGCACACTGACGATTCCGGCTTCTGATGCACGGGTGCGGAGCCCCTTGTCACTGTATCCGGTGCACAGGATCACGGGGATTTTCGGATTGATGCTGCAGATGTGCGTGGCAAGTGTAATGCCCGTCATTTCAGGCATTGCCTGATCCGTAAGTACCAGGTCGAATCCTTCCGGTCGCCGGGTGATTATCTGCAGAGCCTCCTTGCTCTCCGTTGTGCCGGTTACGTGATACCCAAGGTTTTCGAGCATCTGCTTTTGAACGTCCACAATCTTGTATTCGTCATCGACAAGCAGAATACGTTCGCTGCCCCGGGGCAGGCCGTGCGGATCATAGAGATTTTCCGGGTGCTCTCTGGTGGCCGGTTCGGTGGACAGCGGCAGGTACATGTGGAAACATGATCCCTTACCAGGGGTGCTTTCCACGGAGATTACGCCTCCGGCGTTCCGGATGATCCGGTAGCAGACCGCAAGACCGAGGCCGGTTCCTTTCTCCGGGGGTTTTGTGCTGAAATACGGTTCGAAGATTTTTTCTTTCACATCCGGATCGATTCCGCATCCTGTATCGGATACGGAAAGCAGGACGTAGGAGCCCGGCGTCAGTCCCAGACGTTCGTCGTCTCCGGTTTCGCTGATCTCTGCCTCGCAAAGCCGAACGCACAGTATGCCGGATATGCATTCTTCCATTGCCTGATACGCATTTGTGCACAGGTTCATGATGACCTGGTGGATTTGGGAGGAAGAGATTGTGACTTTTCCCGTTTCGTTGCTGATCTCCGGGCGGATTTCGATGTTGGATGGTAGCGTTTTTTCGAGGAGTTTCAGGGTTTCCTTAAGTACGGGTTGAATCATCACGGGCTGGGTGTCCCGCTCACCGCTACCGCTTTGCCTGCTGAAATTCAGAATCTGTTCCACGAGCCCTCTGGCCCGGTGCGCGGAAGTAAGCACTTTCTCCAGGTTTTCCCGTGTTTTGGTACACAGGTACGTATCGTCTATAGCCATCTCGGTATACCCCATGATGGGGAATAGTATATTGTTGAAATCGTGTGCAATGCCGCCGGCCAGCGTTCCGATGGACTCCATTTTCTGGGCGTGATGAAGCTGTTCTTCCAGCTCCTTTCGTTTTTGCAGGGCCTCGATACGGGGCGTAACATCCCGGAAAATCCCCTGGAATCCGGCCGGTCGGCCGCTTTCGTCCGTGAAAAGCGATACGGATGTTTCAATGTAGCAAGTGGTATTATCCTTTCGGAGAACTTTCCAGTCAAAGGTTTTAACAGGCTTGCCGCTGCGATACACCCAGTTGAAAGTGGAAAAGACGCTTTGCTGGTAATCCGGATGCACAATTTCCCTGTAATTCATGCCCTGGAGTTCATCCGGCGGGTAGCCAAGGATTTGGCATACGGAGCTGTTGAAAAACAAGTAGTTACCTTTCATATCGACCTCGTAATATC
>SLPT01000005.1 GCA_007131845.1 Desulfobacteraceae bacterium
GTGGCCATTCCCTTGACCGAACTCAGCGGGTTGCGGATTTCATGGGCCACGCCGGCGGCAAGCTCTCCGATGGCGGCCAGCTTTTCCTTGCGCTGCATTTCGCGGCGCAACCCCATGATTTCCGTGAGATCCCGGAAAATGACCAGGCTGCCGACCCATATGCCGTCCTCGTTGACGATGGCAGCGGAACTCACACTCAAAGGGACCACACCTTTTCCGGAAAAAGTACACTCGATTTCCTTTTCTGTAACCCGTTCGTGAGAATCCCCCGATGAGACCTGTCCGGCCAGGTTTTCCGGCAAAACGTCCGCGGCCGGCCGGCCAACGAGATCCGCTTCGGTCATGGCCGTGATGGACAGGGCCGCGGGGTTGGCCAGGAGGATGACGCCATGATGATCGGTGACGATCAGGCCGGCAGGAAGCCCCGAGACAACCTCGTCGGCCATTGCACTGGTATCCTGGAGCCGGCGGCGCGTGCTCCGGTACCGGCGGGCTATGAGCATGGAGGTAAACCCTGCAAACCCCAGCACCACCACCACGGATGAAATGACGGCCGTGTTTCTGAAGTCCTGGCGGCGGGCTTCGATGAATGGGCTGCGGTCAAAGCCGATAAAGATAAGGTTGGTCTGTTCTTCAAAGGCGGACGGTGCGCACCATCCGCCCTCGCCGTTTTCACCGTCCCGCGGTCCCATCATGCCCATCATGTGCCGGCCGCCTCGCATGTGCTGCATGCGGCCGGCGCCGCGTCCGTCTCCGCGACGGCCGGCATAGGGGTTGAAAATCCGGTACACCTCGAATGCCGGGATGCCTTCCGGTGTATCGGTAAGCCGCCAGTTGGCCGCCTGTTCGGCATCCGGCGGGTCATCGGCCGCCGGGCTGTGAAACTGCGTGCCGATCCTTTCCGGGTTGCTGTGGGCACGGATTTTTCCGTGAGTGTCGGTCACTGCGATATACAGGACATCCGCCTGGTCCGCGATTTCTTCCATCAGAAACTGGACCTGGCGTTCTCCCCATCCCATGGCCATCATGCCGGTGCGTGTGCCCGCCTCGAAGGATTTGATAAGAGCGGATCCTTTTTCCAGCAGGATATTGGCCATGTAGCGGTTTTCGCGGTTATAGCTGTTGACGGCCATGGCCGCCAGTACCGCCAGCAGGATCACGGCGGAGCCGATGATGATCCATGGCGATACGTATGCACTGAAGTGAGTTGCCTTTACCTTCATAATAAACAATCAACCGGGTTCGGGGTGTACAGCGGAATGACTATCCTTTTACCAAACCGTCATCCCTGTTATTTATAGCAATTCCTGTGCCGCAATAAAAGGATATCCTGCCGCCCTGTTTCGGGGTTTTCCGTGTGTATGTTCATCCTGGTTGTGTTGCGCCTGGATACTTCTTATACACTGGCTGTAAAATATATTTACATCAACTTGCATTGTCTATCCGATATCCAATCCCGATTCGCATCAGTTCAGTCTTTTTTTCGTATTATTTCAAAAAGTTAAAAATATATTCATTTTCTGGCATGCCGGTTGCATTTCATACTGGCAAAGAGGCTGATGTTCACAGTCGGAAATTACACACACCAAGCAAGGAGGTAAGAAATGAAAGGCAAGGCAATCATCACCATCACAGTCATGGCAATCATCGGATTTGTAGCAGTATCGGCATGGGCAGGACCCTGGGGTGGTCCCCGGGGCGGCATGTGGGGTGGCGGAGGCCCCGGCTACTGCCTGAACGACACGCCGGAAGGCCGGCAGTTTTATGATGAAACAGCGGAGCTTCGAAGCGAGCTTGCCGGCAAGCAGGGCGAGTACCGGGCTTTGATGTACGGCGGCAACCCGGACCCCGAACGGGCCGGCCAGATTCAGCGGGAAATGTTCGGCATTCAGGAGGAACTCCGGTCAAAGGTCCGGCAGTATCAGGATGAAACCGGCTACACCCCCTATGCTGAGCGCGGCGGTTACGGCCCCCGAGGCGGCCGGGGCGGCCGCGGCGGACACCGCATGGGTCCCTGCTGGTAAAACTCAGTAAAATTCAGGGGACGTCCCTATTATAGGACGTCCCCATTTTTTTATCCCTTCCCTTATCTGCTTTTACTATACGAAATTCCTGAAATAAGAGGAAATTCGCACTCCATCCAAAGACCGGTTCGGCACGTTGATAAGCTGCTCCCGAACGTGAAAAAGATCGTCCTTAACGTGTAAACGTATTCCCTGGTTCGGTTAATCTCGTAAGACTATTCAGGTTGAGTACGAATACGTTTACACGTTAAGAACGTCCTAATCTGTATTTTTGATTGCGGGGAAATGTGGAAAACTATATGGTATGCCCGATGGAAGGAAGTGGTACCGGCCAGGGAGGCGTGAACGTCAATTGTGAAGATACGGGCAGGGGATATGAAAGACAGTACTATCGGAGTGATTGGACTAGGGTACGTGGGCCTGCCGCTGGCAGTGGCCTTTGGCAGGCATTTTGATACAGTGGGTTTTGATATCAAAAAAGACCTGATTGACTGTCTACGGCGCTACGAGGATCCCATGGGGGAATTGTCGGGGGATGAACTGAAGTCTGCCGCAAAACTGCGCTTCGCCGAATATCCGGAAGCGCTCCGGGATGCCGATTTTCTTGTTGTGGCAACGCCCACGCCCATCGATATCGCCCGCCAGCCGGATCTTGGCCCGCTTACATCGGCCGCCGAAACCGCCGGGCGGCACATGAAAAAAGGGGCCACGGTGGTGTTCGAATCCACCGTATACCCCGGGCTCACCGAAGAAATCTGCGTTCCCATCCTGGAAAAATATTCAGGCCTTACATGGCAGCGCGACTTTTTTGTTGGTTATTCTCCCGAGCGTATCAACCCGGGCGACCGGGAGCACACGCTTTCATCCATCGTCAAGGTAGTGGCAGGCGATACACCGGACACCCTGGAAAAAGTGGCCGCGCTCTACGATGCCATCGTGGATGCCGGTGTCTACCGCACGGAGACCATCCGGGAAGCCGAGGCGGCCAAGGTGATCGAAAACACCCAGCGGGATTTAAACATCGCATTGATGAACGAACTGGCGGTGATATTCGACAAGCTGGGTATCGACACGCAAAACGTCCTGGCCGCAGCCGGTTCCAAGTGGAATTTTCTGCCGTTTCGTCCGGGATTGGTCGGCGGCCACTGCATCGGAGTGGATCCCTACTATCTCACCCACAAGGCGGAAACCCTCGGGTACCATCCCCAGGTAATCCTGGCAGGCCGCCGGATCAACGACTCCATGGGGAAATTCGTGGCCGAAAAGACGGTCAAGCTCATGTGTTCAGCCGACGTGAACATCCGGGATGCAAAGGTGGCCATTTTCGGGCTTACTTTTAAGGAGAACTGCGCGGACACCCGGAATACCCGCGTGGTTGATATTATCGATGAGCTTCGCAATTACGGCATCGATCCGCTCGTTCACGACCCGCTTGCAGAGGCGTCCTCCGCCCGGGCCATGTACGGTGTGAGCCTTTGCGACAAAACGGATCTTGCCAATCTGGACGCCGTCATCGTCGCCGTGGCCCACGATGCCTACCGCGCCATGAGCATCGCCGATTTTCAGGCAATGCTTACGAAAAACGGCTGCCTGATCGATGTCAAGGGAATGCTTGACCCGAAGGCCGTCACGGAAAACGGCATCCATTTCTGGCGTTTATAGAGAAGGCGGGGGCGTGAAGGGGCAATGCAGTGGTTTTTGTTCAGGCACTGTTTACAATTGCTCCAGGCGCCTTCGGGCATGGCTGCTGCCCGGATCGACCAGTAGCGCGGCTTCATACATTTCTCGGGCTTTGTAGGTGATTCCCTGGCGCCGGTAGAGATCGTCCAGGGTAATTTTGATGCCTGCATGGCCGGGAAGCAGCCCTTCCCCGCGTATCATGGTTTCCATGGCTTCCCGGACTTGCCCGCGGCTCATGTGAAAGCGATATATCCGGTATATGTCACCCGCATGAAATGCCGCTTCGCTTTCCATACGATCGAGAGCGCGGGTGTAGGTTTCCTCCGCATCGCCGGCGTTTCCCATCTCCGCAAGAAAATTGGCGAACCGCACAAGAGCACCCGGCGTATCGGTAGCGAAAGCAGGCGATTACAGTGAATATCCCGGCGCTTGCCTGGATAAAGGTCATGATGCCGAATTGATCCGGGGTGTAGAGTCTGGTAATGACGGGCGCAGCCAGCAGTGCGATGGCTTGGGCCGCGATGTTGCCGGTCAGCATCGTGGCAACATTTTAAACGAATTTGCTTTTTGTCAGACTTGCAACAGAAAAGCTATTTGTCAGGTTTGATGGCAATATTGAGCCCTTCTATGATCAATGGGGTCGGACCAGCATAACAAGCTCAAATATCATTAAATACATTCCGCAAGAGCTTGTTTTAACCCCTTAAGGATTCATTTTTACCCTTAAAATCAGGGTGATAAATTGCAGCCGGCTTCTGTGTTTCAGCTCTATGTTTCAAAGTCCTTTTATTCAGGTTTGAACCCAGTTTTCGAGGTGAAGATTGTCAATTTTTCGGAATTCTTTTGTGTTATTGGTCACCAGGGTCATGTTCCGGGATCGGGCGATACCAGTGATCAACAGACCATAAGGCCCGATTGGCTCTCCCTTTTTTTCCAGATGCGCACGCATGGCAGCCGCTTCTTGCGCACCGAAGAGATCCAGCTCGATAATGCTCAAAGGCAGAAGAAATTTTGACAGCGCATTTTCGGCTGGTAAGATTCAAATAGTGTAACGGTATTTGGCATTACAGAAGCAAAATAGTGTAACGCACCATTATCCCGCCGCAATACCCCGCCCAAAA
>SLPT01000146.1 GCA_007131845.1 Desulfobacteraceae bacterium
CTTGCGCAATTTCGAAGAATGCAGCGTACTTGGCGTACGTGAAATTCTGAGAAATTGCGCGTAACGCAGATATTGGACTTTTTACGAAGCCGTCAAATTTTAATCCTTAAAAAATACGCCCGGTATTCCTGCGGTTAAAATTTTCGCCATACTTGACCTTGACGAAAAATCCCGGTTTTTCTTCGGGCACTACGATAGCAATCACTTAACACGGGAGAGCGATATGATACGCCCCGCCCTGATACGGGAGTTTGAAAACCTGCTTGGCTCCGGCAGCGTGATGAGCCAAGAGACGGACCGGCACGCCTATTCCTACGACTCCGCCATGGTGGAGAAGGTGGTGCCGGGCCTTGTGCTCCGGCCGGACAATGCGGACCTGCTGGGTGACGTTATCCGGCTGTGCAACGAAAACCGCCTGCCCGTCACCGTGCGCGGATCCGGCACCAACCTGAGCGGCGGGACCATCCCCGCGGGCGAAAACAGCGTGGTGCTGCTGACCAACGCCATGAACCGGATCCTTGAGATCAACGCGCAGGACCTCTACGCCCGGGTGGAGCCGGGCGTGATCACCGCGCAGTTCGCGGCCCGGGTTGCGGAAAAGGGGCTGTTCTACCCGCCTGACCCGGGCAGCCAGGCCGTATCCACCCTGGGCGGAAACGTGGCGGAGAACGCCGGCGGACTCCGGGGGCTCAAGTACGGCGTGACCGAAAACTACGTCATGGGGATGAATTTCTTCGACCCGCGGGGCGAGCTGATCAAAACCGGCGCAAAAACGGTCAAGTGCGTTACCGGATTCAACCTGAAATCGCTGATGATCGGATCGGAAGGAACCCTTGGGGTTTTCCGGGACATCATCCTGAAACTGATCCCGCCGCCGCAGGCCAGCCAGGCCATGCTGGCCGTGTTCGACTCCGTGGATGCGGCCTCGGAGACCGTTTCGGCCATTATCGCCGAAAAGATCGTACCTTGCACGCTCGAGTTTCTGGACAACTTCACCATCCGGAGTGTCGAGGCGTTCCGGGGTGCCGGCCTGCCCACGGACGCCATGGCCCTTCTGCTGATCGAGGTCGATGGACACCCGGCCCAGGTAGACGAAGAAGCCGAAAAGGTGACGGCAATCTGCCGGCAGCACGGCGCCGGATCCGTCCGGAAAGCCAGCGACGCCATGGAGCGGGACAGCATCTGGCAGGCCCGTCGGGATGCGCTTCCGGCCCTGTCCCGGCAGCGTCCCACCACGGTGCTGGAGGACGCAACCGTTCCCCGAAGCAAAATCCCGGACATGGTGCGCGCCATCAACGGACTGGCCCAAAAATACGACCTGTCCATCGGCACGTTCGGGCACGCCGGAGACGGCAATCTTCATCCGACGTTTCTCACGGACCGGCGGGACGAAACGGAGTTCGGGCGGGTTGAAAAAGCGATCGACGAACTGTTTGAAATCGCCCTGGCGCTGGGCGGCACCCTGTCCGGGGAGCATGGTATCGGCACTGCGAAATCCCGCTACATGGAGCAGGAAACCGGCCCCGGGACCATTCGGCTCTCCCGGGCCATCAAGAAGTGCCTGGACCCGGAAAACATCCTGAACCCGGACAAGATCATAGGGGGGTCGAAATGAGCGACCTGCATGAACTTGCGCGGCTGCTTCGCGAACTCGACGACCAGCTGGTAACCTGCATGCGCTGCGGCATGTGCCAGGCGGTCTGCCCACTGTACGCGGAAACCGGCCGGGAGGCAGACGTGGCCCGCGGGAAGATCGTTTTGCTGGAACATCTTTCCAAAGAACTTCTGAAGGACCCGGAAGCCGTCCGGGAGCGTCTGGAAAAATGCCTGCTTTGCGGGTCCTGCGCATCCGCCTGTCCCAGCGGAGTCAGGGTAACCGACCTGTTTCTCAAAGCGAGAGCGATCATCAACGGATACCTGGGCCTGCCCCCCGCCAAAAAGGCGCTCTTCCGGCAGATCCTGGCGCGCCCGGCCCTTTTCAACAAGCTGGCCTTCATGGCCTCGAAATTTCAAAACATTCTGGCACGCCCCACGGGAGACATCGTCGGCTCATCCTGCGCCCGCTTCGAGTCCTCGCTACTCGGGGACCGACGCTTCATGCCCCTGGACCGAAAACCCTTTCACCGGAGAATCCGGGAAATCGACGAGGCCGCCGGAGCAAAAGATACAAGGGCTGCGTTTTTCCCCGGATGTCTTACGGACAAGGTCTTTCCGGCCGTGGCCGAAAGCGTGGTTGCGGCCCTGCGCCATCACGATATCAGGATCTTCATGCCCCCGGACCAGGCATGCTGCGGCATCCCGGCGCTGTCCTCCGGAGACACCCATGCATTTACGAATCTTGTCCGGCATAACCTGAAACAATTCAAAGCGGCGGATTTCAATGTACTGGTAACGCCCTGCGCAACGTGCACGGCCGTCATCAAAAAAGTTTGGCCCGCCATGGATCAGTATTTTTCGCCGGAAGAGCGGGAAGCCATCGGTCAGTTGGCGGAAAAAACCATGGACATCACGCAATTTCTTGCAGCACAAAGCGATTCCGGGGAGCCCGCACCAAAGGACGGGACCCGGGAGAGTCGAACGCGAATCACATACCACGACCCCTGCCACCTGAAAAAATCGTTGGGCGTGCACGCGGAGCCCCGCGCGCTCATCGGCGCCAACCCGGCCTATGAATTTACGGAAATGGAAGAAGCCGACCGGTGCTGCGGCATGGGAGGGAGCTTCGGCCTGCAGCACTATGATCTTTCGAAAAAGGTCGGGGAGCGGAAAGGCATAAATATTACGGAAAGCAATGCTGAGGTAGTAGCCACGTCGTGTCCTGCCTGTATGCTCCAACTCATCGACCTGCTCTCCCGGAGCGGTTCTTCCGCCCGGGTGAAGCACGCAGTGGAGATTTACGCGGAAGGGCTTGAGCCATAAAAGTTGATGCACTCGTAAAAACGCGATCCGACGGCTTTGTAAAAAAGCCAGTATCTGCGCCTGCGCGCAATCTATTAAGCATTTTACATACGCCAGGCAAACTGCGATCTTCGATAATTCGCAGGCATTGATCCCACAGATCACACAGATTAACACAGATAAAACCGGCTTCTATGGAAGCCTTTAAAAGGGTACTTTTTGCAAAGCCGTCAGGGAAAATCAGGCATCGTATCAAACCATGGCTTAGCCCGCTCCAACTGCCCTGCGATCCGGAACAGGATGTCTTCCGCGCCGAACGGGCCGACGAACTGAACGCCCACGGGCAGGTTTTCCGGGGACCGGTGCAGCGGGACGGACATGGCCGGAAGCCCGCACTGGTTGGCCAACTGGGTGAAAGGCATTCCCCGGAGCCCCCTTTCCGCCATCTGCTCCACGATGCCGGATCGTTTCAGCAATCCGCCCAGGTGCAGACGATTGACCACTTCCACACCGAACGCTTCGGCCGCCCCCGGCTGAAACGCACCGACACGCGGCGGCAGTATTGCGATGGTCGGGCACACGTATGCATCATAGGTCTGAAAATACCGACCCATGCCCCGTGCCGCCCGGTCCCACTCCCGGATGGAGTCCACGAATTCAGCGCCCGAGATGCTTCTGCCCAGCATGCCAAGCGTCCAGGTCTGGGGCTCCACGTCCCTTGCGGTGATCTTTCTCCCCAGCATCCTGGAATACCCGATGATGTCGGCGCTAATCTCCCCCATGTACATGGTGATATAGCTCATGGCCAGGGCTTTTCCGTCGACAGGCGGCTCCGCCTCTTCCACGCTGTGGCCCAGATCCTCCAGCAGGCGGGCGGTTTCTTCCACGGCGCGTATGCATTCTTCGTGGACCGGCGTGCCAAGCGGGGAGCGCGTGTTAAAGGCGATCCGAAGGACGCCCGGATCCGCGCTTACTTCCTCGGTATACGGGCGCGCGGGCGGACGGATTTCGTAGGGCGCACCCGGGTCCGCCCCTTGGGTTGCATCGAGTACGGCGGCGGCATCCCGGACGGAACGCGTAATCACGTGCTCCTGAACCGCTCCCTGCCATGCTTGCCCCAGTTTCGGGCCTGTGGGGTTCCTCCCCCTGGATGGCTTCAGGCCGAACAGCCCGCAGCAGGACGCCGGAATCCGGATCGACCCGCCCCCGTCTCCGCCCGAAGCCATGGGGACGATGCCCGCTGCCACGGCAGCGGCGGATCCGCCGCTGGATCCCCCCGGAGAACGTTCCGTGTTCCAGGGGTTTCTGCATGGGCCGAAGACTTCCGACTCGGTCACACCCATGAGGCCAAACTCGGGAACATTGGTCTTTCCGATGATGACCAAACCGCTTTTTTTGAACCGGGAGACCAACTCACTGTCAATTTCAGCAGGGATGTCCCTGAGCACCTTGTTCCCGTAGGAAGTGGGGACGCCCGCATAATCGGCCATCAGGTCCTTGAGAAGAAACGGAACCCCGGAAAACGGGCTTCCTGGATCCAGGTTTGCGGCCTGGGCCTTCCCCTGCTCCTTCATGCGCAGCACCACGGCATTGATCGACGGGTTGCGCGTTTCGATCCGCTCAAAGGCCGCCTGCAGAAGATCTTCCGGCGAGACGTCCTTTTTCCGGACAAGGCCGGCCAGCCCGGTTGCATCGTAGGTTTCATACTCAGGGAAGTGTGCCATGGCTGAACCTCCTTATATTCATGTTTTCCTGCAAACCGCCCCTGTTTGACGACTTCGTAAAAGTCCAATATCTGCGTTACGCGCAATTTCTCAGAATTTCACGTACGCCAAGTACGCTGCATTCTTCGAAATTGCGCAAGCCTTGATCTTGAACTTTTTACAAAGCC
>SLPT01000406.1 GCA_007131845.1 Desulfobacteraceae bacterium
AGCCGGAAACGCCTGGTGATTTCACCCGGCTGCGGTTTGTCAGCTATAATGAACGCAGTTTTTATACCCGCGATCTCCCGGAAAATGCCATGCTTTTTGAAGGCACTGCCATATTGACCAACCTGCCAACGGTTGATTTTGATTTGCCCGATTCCGGTCGTATCAACCCTGTTTATTTTTCCGATGCGCCCCCACAATGGCTCGCCACCCGTCCCGAGCCTCAAGACGAATATATTCATTTTCACTCCTGTTATGATGCTCAGGGTCCGGTGCTCACAGGGTACTGGTTACGGCATGAGGCGGTGGAGTCATTTACGTATGACATGGGCGGCCGGGTAGGACCGCAAAGCCCATTGCATCATGAAGTTACACCCGGAACAGACAAGGCGTTCGCCCGAATTATGGAGTTTGATTATGGGCCAGACTAACAGAATTCAAAGGGAAATCCGCGGACACGGCCCCGGCGGCCGGCGAGGGTGAAACATGAAGGCAGATATCTACCTCCCCGTCGCTTAGCATCCGCAATAGATCCACGCTCAACTCGCAGCAGACCTCCAGGTTTATTTCGGGATACAAGGGCCCGAATCCGGAAAGAACCGAAGGCAGCAGATATGCGGCATAATCCTCCGGAATGCCTGACCGTACCCGCTTCCGGATTTCCGGGTCCCCCATCTCCGCAATGATCTCATCGTTTAACTGTAATATCCGCCTGGCATATTCTTTCACGAACAAACCCCCTGAAATCAAAGTAGATGGGCAACCCATCCATTTTTTTGTGGTTTTTTTATCTTTTTCTGAATAAACATAGAAAGATTTGATACGGCTTCATACCGTCTTGTTTCGATTTGGAAAAATATAAGCCTGATACACGAAAGAAAAGAGAAAATGCTTCGTGAAGATCAAAAAATCCAAGAGGAATCTGCGGGCCGGAAATGGTTGAAACGGCTGTGGGGACTGCTGCCCGTTGTTGTGCTTGTGGCGGTTATTATCGGCCTTTCGGGTTTGATCCACGTTAAAAGCTACCGGATAGATGATGCCCGGAAGGGGCTGCAAAGCCTGCAAGGCATGCAGGTGGCCGTTGAAGAAATCGGACGCGTAACGGATAGTATCAAGGCCGCCGACGATCAGAATGAAGCCATCCGGGTGCTGTCAAAGGAATTCGGGATGACCGGGGAGCAGGCAAAAGCCGTGCTGGCCATGCCGTTGTCCTCCCTTGTGGCATTTGAGCGGGAACGCCTTGCCGGGCGGATCGCCTATGTGGAAAAGCAGATCGTATCGTGACCGAAACTAGGGCGAATATGATGCAACAGTTTGAAAAAATAAAAAAATTTTTGGGCCCTGGACCCTACCCGATCGAACCCGGGTCCCCTGAATTCTTGGACAGGATTGGCTTCTATTCCTCGGACAACGTGGCGGTTCTGCGCCCCAGGGTTCCCATTATTGACCAGGATCCCACCCACAGTCATTTGCATGACAGCTATGAGTTCACCATTGCGTTTTCCGGCAATCCCTTCCTGCGTCACGGGAAAAAAGTGATACGTCTTGAAGCGGAGAGACTTCTGCCATGCAACCCGGCGCAGTACCATGGACCGGCGGAACGGATCAGCAAGGCGGATTTCCTTGTTGTTCAGATACAGATGGAGTTCCTCCGGAACCTGACCCGCGCCGTTTATCGCCGCAACGACCTGGTATTCAAGGAAAGGCCTTTTGTTCCCTCTGCGGATCTTGTCAGCAGCATCGAGGGTTTCATAGCGGAATGCTCCGGAGGAGCCGATGGGAAGGAAATTTACCTGGATACACTGGAAGTTCAGATCGCCTTGATGATTCTGCGCCAGGCAGAGCACAACATGCAGAAAAAGCCCCGACCCGGTTCCGTTCATTCCGGCAGGAATATCATGCGGGCAATTGAAATGATGAAGGCCCATTTTGAGGAAGATTTTTCGTCAGCACGCCTTGCCGAATCCGCCCGCATGAGCAGGTACCATTTTTTCCGTGCATTCAAGGAGCAGACCGGTAAAACGCCCTATTGCTTTCTGACGGATATCCGGGTGGAAAAGGCTGCTGCGATGCTTGCCGATAAAAATCGTACTATCACGGAAATCTCATACAAATGCGGTTTTTCGAGCCACAGCCATTTTACATGTATTTTCAGGAAAAAAAAGGGAATGACACCCTCCGAATACAGAAATGCCTGTATCGGCTGAGACCCCATCACGAACCGTTCCAATTCATCCTTTCTTAACCAGTCGAAAACAATACTGATTCCTCCGTTTTGGTCTTCTGTCCTGTTTTGTTCCATGTATGATTGTATTCCCGGGTGAATGACGCCTCATGCCAAAAGGCACCGGGATGACAGAAAAAAGCACTGGCGTGATAGAAAAAATTGCTGGCATGTGTAGTATTGGGCAAGTTGTTTCATCGGCACTGCGCGGCGATGCGTTTCCGGCATGCCTCGACAATGGACAGCAACCCTATTTACAAAGGAGTCCGAAGATGATCAGAAGCGTATTATCTGTGGCAGCAATGGTACTGGTTCTTTTTTCCGCGGCAAGTGCTGTGGCCCAAAGCCCGGGCACGATCGTTTTTTCCAAAACACCTGTGGACCCGTCTAATCCGACGGGGCTCACAGACACGTTCACAGCCGGCGACACTATCTACGGGCTTGCATTTCTCCCGGACACATTCAAAGGGCTGTCAGGAAACCCCTCATTGAGGCGGGGGCCTGTGCAGATTGTTATCGATGTTGAAGGCGTCGCCATGATTTACACGGATGGCACGGCCGGTGAGGCAGCCCTGGAAAGAACCCATTTCGCCTTTGATATCCTCCCTGATCCTTCCCGCATGAGCGCTTATGTGTCCCAGGAGGTGGTGTATTCAAAGTACCCCAACCCGGCCGCGTGTGAAGGCCCCATAAAAATCGCCGATGCCTTTCGCAAGTTTCCCCCGGGGAGCTATAATGCGACTGTTACCGTGAAATTCAATTACCGGGATGTGGCTACGGGATCTTTTGCAATCAAGGGAGACGCCTATTCCGGCTATGAGACGATGATGCACGCAATGATCACCGGAGCGGATGAGGGGGCGGCGAAGAAAGCGCGCATGCCCAACGCGGGTATGAAACACAGGCAAACGGAATCCGCTATGATCGATGCCATTGCTGGATCAAACGACTGGAAGACCGGGCGGATCCGGGCCAACCAGGAAGTCCTCCGGTTGGTGATTGTCGATTCGGACTGGATGGTTCGCCGCCATGCCGTGTCCGGCGCGATTCTGCACCGTTATATCCGTGCTGCGGCCGCGGTGAAAGACCATGAGGGGCAGTGTTGGGTATATCCCCAAATAACTTTTCAGGAAGACTATGCCGGCGGAAAGTTTCAGCCTCTGAAGTATGACGGGGCCGGAGACAGGTTTGAAATTCTGTGCGAAAATGTAAACAGATAAGGTGGATTTCAAGGGCGCAATTACTGGTATATCTTACCGGCGGGATCAGGTTTCTGCGTCCGGCTCAAATTTGATGCACCCGTAAAAAGTCGCGATCCGACGGCTTTGTAAAAAGTTCAAGATCAAGGCTTGCGCGATTTCGAAGAATGCAGAGTGCTTATCGTACGTGAAATTCTGAGAAATGGCGCGTAACGCAGATGTTGGACTTTTTACGAAGTCGTCAAATTTTAATCATCAAAATACGCCAAGTATTCATGCGGTTAAAATTTTCGCCGTCCTTGACCTTGACGAAAAATCCTGGTTTTCGTTCGGGCACTATATATTATAAAAACGAACAATCGATCCGATGAAGGGCAGATCCGTGAAATGTTCGAGCAGACCATGGATGTGGTTCTATGCGGTCTCGTGAAAAACGATCATGTGCGGGGGATAAAGGGATATGTGTATTCATGTGTCTGATTTTGCCTGCAAATTTTGTCGGCAAACTTGACATCGGCGGAAATTTTTGTAATAATTACTAGATATAAAGAACAAAAACGAATAATACCGGAAAATGCCGGTTTTCGTTCATGCACAAATCAGGCGTTGCATGGATCAGCACATTGCACAGGGGGTGCAAGGATATGGGGGTTTTGGAGAAGATTAAACGTATTTACCGGGTCAATGGTTTGTTTTACCGGTATTTTTTCCTGTCTCTGACTATTTTGCTGCTCCTTTTTTTTCTTCCGAATATTCAGAGCTCGCCGAATGAATCGGAAAAGGCCGAATCCGGGGTCCTGGATTTGATTCTGGACAGGGGTGAACTGATCGTTTTGACTCGAAATGCCCCGACCACCTACTATTATGGTCCGGATGGCCTGGAGGGCTATGATTACGATCTGGTGATGGCCTATGCCGAACACCTGGGTGTGGATGTGCATTTCGAACTCGAAGTCACAGTAGAAGATGTTCTTGAGGCGCTGGCGGCCGGAAAGGGTGATATCGCGGCGGCGGGACTTACAAGAACAGACGCGCGCGAAGAAGAGTATCTGTTTGGTCCTTCTTATTTCCAGGCACAACAGCAGTTGGTTTGCAGAAGAGGAAACACGGTGCCGCGTTCGGTGAAGGAAATGGCAGATGTTTCCATTGAGGTCACCGCATCGAGCAGTTATGCCGAAAGGCTGAAGGAGTTGTCCGAAAAAGAACCGGGGCTGAGGTGGCGGGAGACCGAGCTTACCACGGAGCAGATACTGGAGCGGGTGTGGCAGGGGTATGTTGAATGTGCGGTTGCCGACTCCAATATCGTCAATATCAACCGGCGCTATTTACCGGAACTGGTTGTGGCAATGCCGCTGACGGA
>SLPT01000388.1 GCA_007131845.1 Desulfobacteraceae bacterium
AGATCAAGGCTTGCGCGATTTCGAAGAATGCAGCGTACTTGGCGTACGTGAAATTCTGAGAAATCGCGCGTAACGCAGATATTGGACTTTTTACGAAGCCGTCAAAGCCTTCAGATCGGGACGTTTTACGAGTGCATCACTTTTAAGGTTTCCATAGAAGTCGGTTTTATCTGTGTTAATCTGTGTGATCTGTGGGCTTAGAGGGGTTTAAGTTCCTTAGGAAGCCGTCAGGTTTGCCCACCCGAAGCCTTGAGCAGTTCCCTTGCGTGCGCCCGGCTTGCCTCGGTAACCGACTGGCCGCCGATCATCCTTGCCGTTTCCTCCACCCTTCCGTTTTTGCCCAGTTCCGTGATTTGCGTGCTGGTGCGCCCGTCCGATACGTGTTTTTCGATCCTGAGGTGGCGGTTCCCGAAAGTTGCGATCTGGGCCAGGTGCGTGATGCAGATCACCTGGCTTGCTGCGGCGATGCCGGCCAGTTTCTGGCCCACCACGGTCGCCGTCTGTCCGCCGATACCCGCGTCGACCTCATCGAAGATCACCGTTTCCACCGGATCGGTATCCACCAGGATGGCCTTGAGCGCCAAAATGATCCGGGATAATTCCCCGCCGGAGGCGATCCGGGAAAGGGGCCGGAGTTCCTCGCCCACGTTCGGGGAGATCATGAAAAGGGGCTGTTCGGAACCGTTTTCACTGACTGCGCCATCCCCGTCCCGCAGGTAGGACGGGGTGTCGGAGCGCGGCTGAATCGGCCGGAATACGACGTCAAACGTGGTGTCTGGCATATTCAGGGAAGCAAGCTCCGTCTCCATTTTCCCGGCCAGTGATTTTGCCGCCTCCCGTCGTTTTAGAGACAACTCCCTCGCCAGGGAAATGAGCGCTCCGTGGGTTACGTCGAGATCCTCCCGGGCTTTACGGATCCGCCCCTCCATGTCCAGGGTGTCGGATAGTTCTTCTTCAACCTTCTCCAGGTGCGAAAACACTTCGTCTATGGTCGGGCCGTATTTGCGTTTCACCCGGTTGATGGTGTGCAGGCGGGATTCCACCATATCCGCCCGCGCAGGGTCGAATTCGATTGCATCCAGGTAGGCGCGCAGCTGGTGTGCGATGTCCTGGATGTGAAGCCGGGCTTCTTCCAGGGACCCTGCCGACTCCAAAAGCTCCGGATCGATAGCCGCGGCTTTTTCGACCTCTTTGGTCACCATGGCAAGGCGATCCGTGATGGCGTCTTCGCGGTCATAGAGGATGTCGACGCTGCTCCCGGCTGCCTCGTAGAGGCTTCTGGCGTTTTTCAGACGAAAAAGCTCCTGCTCCCTGGTTTCGTCCTCGCCGGGTTCCAGGGCTGCTTTTTCGATTTCGGCTTTTTCGGATTCAAGGGCTTCAATCCGTTCGTTGCGGGTGGAAAGGGCGCTCTCCAGGTCCTGTAGCTCCCGGATAGCCGGGAGGATGGTGTGGTAGCAGGCTGAAACCGACTCCCGGAGGTCTTCGAGTCCTGCGAAGCGATCGAGAATCCGGGCGTGTTCGGATTCCTTCAGCAGGCGCAGATGTTCGTGCTGGCCGGATATGCCGGCGATGTTTTCCGTAATGGAGGCCAATACCTGCATGGTGGCCAGCCGTCCGTTTATGTATACCCTGTGGCGGTTGGAGGCCGACAGCAGGCGCCGGATCAATAGTTCGGAGGTTTTTTCATAGCCCTGCACGGAAAGGATTTCTGCCGCATGGCCTTCCGGGTCGATTTCGAACAGCGCTTCGAGCTCTGCTGTTTCTTCTCCCGTCCGGATCATGGAGGCGTCGGCCCGGCTTCCCAGAAGAATGTTGAGCGCGGCAATGATGATCGATTTGCCGGCGCCGGTTTCTCCGCTGAGAATGGTGAGCCCGTCGGTAAAGCGTATCCTGAGCTCGTCGATAATGGCAAAATTTTTTATGAATACTTCCCGGAGCATTTCTTTGTCGCCTTGAAAAGATGTTGTTGCCGGATACCGCGGCTGACCGTCCGGAAAAGAAAATGACAGGGCTGTCGTTATGATTTACCGGATCGAGTCATCATGCAGGGCGCAGGGCGATATCTCGGTCATCACCGCACGCAGCTTCTGTCGCAAAACCGCAAACGAGTAAAAACGCCTCGCGGTTTCGTAGTTGTGTGAAACCATGTGTTCCCTGTACACCGGGTCACGGAGCACCTTCCGGGTTTTAGCCAGGGCCGTATTGTCAACGTATCCGTCGATCTCGATGACGTCGAATCCCTTGGGTTTGATGTCCGTCGAATAGATGGAGTAGGAATTGACCACGATCGGCTTCTTGAAATACAAGGCCTCCAGGAAGGCGTTGCCAAAGCCTTCGAAGGAAGACGGGTACGTAACCAGATCGGCATGGGGGTAGATGTCATCCAGGGTGTAAATTTTCCGTCCGTTCCTGGTATATCCGCGTTTTTCGTTGATCAGCCTGGACACGAAGAGTGTTTCCACGTTGAGCAGGCGGGAATATTCCTGGATGCGTTGTTCGTAGGAATATCCCTCGTCCCCCGAGGCGTGGGAGATGACCAGCTTCGCTTTCATTCCGAGCCGGCTGACCAGCTCGATGGCGTGTTCGATGCCCTTGCGCTTGATGACGCGCGTGGGCTGAAGGATCATGTATTCGTCATCTTCGATGCCGAATGCCTGGCGCACGTCCTGGGCGAAGTCGTCCGGCGGTTCGGGAGGATTCTCAAAATCCATGACATTGGGAATCGTGGTGGATGACGTTCCCTTGCGGAAGCCAAGCTGGCTGTCGCCTGCCGAGCTGATGACAACATGATGGACGCGGGGAAGATGCGGCGGAAACGCCATATCCAGGTATTCCCAGACCGCGTTGGTCATGAAGCGCGATCTCTCCCAGTAAAAGTCATGGTGATGGGCGATCAGGATAATGCCGGTCTCCGATGCCACTTCCGTTATGGCGAGCCCCAGGGGGATATTGAGGGGGATGGTCAGTGCGTTTTCGATCACCAGAAGGTTGATGTGAAAGCGGTTGATGAATTCGTAGAGCTGATCCTTGATCTCCTCCTTTACGGCCATGATCTTCCGGGTGGTGGAACGGCTGCGGTGGCGGACGTCGAAGCTCCTTTTGTAGATCTCGACGATTTCGTGGTGGGTGAAGTGGGATTTTTTGGACAGATAGGATTTTTCCGGCGGCGTTTCCAACTCGCCGGCGAAGTAATAGCACTCGTAGTCGTCCTGCTCGAGCGCTTCCGCCCATTTCAGGGTTTCCAGGGAAACCCCGTCGGTTCCGGCAATCCGCGTGGCAACAAATCCGATCCGGTTGTTCCCGCTGCATTGCATACAGTCACATGGCAGGCTCATCATATGCGTCTTTCGATCGTTTGACGGTATAACATCCTGAGCGTTATAAAAAAATTGACGGTTCGATGAATTCATACTACTATATACAAAGACATAAGCGATGTTATTGTATGGCATTTGCCTGCAATGTCAAGCCGATGGTGATTACAAATTAAAAAGGCCGCATGAAGAGCAAGGAGGAGAAGATGAACGTTGCAATGCTGAAGCGGGGTTTCATAGTTGTTTTGATTGCCGCGATGCTGGTGGTTTCCGCCGGATCCGCCGCTTTCGGAAAAGATACCCGTAAAGATCTGATCCGTAATGACGCCACTGATCCGGCCGTCATGGTGGTCGATTTTGCCGCTGCCCGCCCCGTTGGGTTTGCCGCGCTTGTAACCGGTACCGTTTTTTTTACGGCATCGCTTCCCTTTTCCCTTATCGGGGGAAACACGGGTGAGGCCTTTGAAGCCATGGTGAAATCGCCGGCACGCTACACGTTTTTACGACCCCTGGGCAGTTTCTGATTTTTTCCGAAGGTATTCCGCCCATTCCGAGGGGAGCAGGGCTCGCTTTGCAGTGTTGCATTCCTTGCAGCAAGGTGCCACGTTCCCCTTGACGCTTTTACCGCCCCTGGCAAGGGGAACGATGTGGTCCATGGTCAGGCTGCGCGGGGAGTGCTGTTTGCCGCAATAGTGGCATACGCCTTTGGCCAGGCGCCGTTTCCACCACTGCGACGCCCGGAGTTCCCTGGCTCTGGATTTCTCCCGGCGCAACTCTTCGTCATCGGGTACGTACATATTTTATCCGGATGCTCCCGTAGTCCCGGCATTTGCCGGCTTTCAGTTTTTCCGCAAAGCCAGGCCGGATCCCGGGCTTTTTTTTACAAAGCCCTCAGGTTCCGTCTTGCAATCCATTGTTCGATCTCCCGGATCAGCAGTGCATAGAATGCCTCTGACCCCCCGATACCCCGCCTGCCGAAATAATAGTTGATTTCCAGGAAAAGCGGTGCCGCATGGGGGGCATTGCTATCGAACAGTACGTCGAAGCCGGCGAGGTCGATTCCGGTTTTCCGGCAGAAATGCATTACGGCGCTTTTCCCTGCTGCCTGCAACACCGGATCGGAATCGTTGTCGATGAATGCGCCCTGGGCTGCCTGGGAACCGAACCGGTCGGAATCCGGCTGTATGCGCCAGTAAGAAAGGCTGGTTCCGCCGATCACCACCACCCGAAGGCTGCGGCCGCCGGTTTCGACGAATCGCTGTATAACAAACCCCCTCTGACCGGTACGTTCATAGTCCACGGCTTTCCTGAGCAATGAGCCAAAGGTTTCCGCATCCGCTACGAACCAGACATTATCACCCTCTCCGGACCATGAAAATTTGAATACAAAGGGGAATGCGAAAGGCGGTGCCGGATTGGTGCGATTTTCATGGTAGTCCGCAAGGCTTTCGAAGCTGTAG
>SLPT01000143.1 GCA_007131845.1 Desulfobacteraceae bacterium
AACGGTCCATGTATATGTTATGCAAGATTAAAACAATGTTATCCATGACGAAACGCCGTACGCAAAACGGAAAGGGAAAACATGAACCGGCATGAATTCAAAAGCTATACCGATGCCAGCGGGGATACGGTGCGCGTCGTGCCCACCACTTCCGCCTTTGACTGCGGCGGACGATGCCCCATCCACCTGCATGTGAAAGACAACCGGATTCTGCGGGTTGAAGGCGACGACGCACCCGAGCCTCAGCAGCTCCGAACCTGCCTTCGATGCCGCGCCTTCAAACAGTACGTCCATCACCCGAAACGCCTGTTGTATCCCCAGAAACGGGTGGGAGCCCGCGGTGAAGGCCGCTTCGAGCGTATTTCATGGGACGAGGCATACAATCTGTTTATCCGGGAGCTCAACCACGTGCGCGACACCTATGGGCACGGGGCCATTTTCCTGGCTACCGGCGGGGGATATCTCGCAAGCCTCCACCACGGCGGCCTGGCTTCCACGCGCCTGCTCAACCGGTACGGGGGATATGTCACCCACTACGGCAACATCTCATCGGAAGGGGCGGTATGGGCGTCGCTGACCCAGTACGGATCGGTCATGGTGGGGCACAGCCGGGAGGATATGCTCAACTCGAAGCTGATCATCCTGTGGGGCTGGGATCCGGCCCGGATGATATCCGGCACGAACACCATGTATCATCTGATCCGCGCAAAGGAAAACGGGGCGAAAATCATTGCCATTGATCCGCGCTATCATGACACGGCCGCAACGGTGGCCGATGAATGGATTCCCGTATACCCTGGCACCGACACGGCGCTCATGGTTGCAATGGCCCATGTCATGATCCGGGAGAACCTTCACGACAAGGAATTTCTGGACCGCTATACCACCGGGTTCGGGGCGTTTTCCGACTATGTGCTGGGAAAGGAAGACGGCATTGAAAAGACGCCGGCCTGGGCCGCTGAAATTTGCGGCGTGGATGCATCTGTCATCGAGCGTCTGGCGCGGGAATACGCCGCCACGAAGCCCGCCGCGCTCATGGACTGCCAGGGGCCCGCACGTTCCGCCATGGGCGAACAATACAACCGCTGCGCATCCACCCTGTGCGCCATGACCGGCAATGTCGGCAGGCCGGGCGGAAGCGCCGGGGGCGGCCTCATGGGCATACCCATCGGCCATATGTTCCGCATGTCGGCCATTCCTCCCGGAAAAAACCCGTTCGAACTGGATGGTCCCAATGTCAAGGGAACATTGGATATCCGGCTGCGCGTGCAAAAACGCATCCATATCAACACCCTGTGGGACGCGATGCTGGAAGGCACAGCCGGCGGGTATCCCTCCGACATTCAAATGATGTGGTCCATGTGCAATAACTACGTCAACCAGATCGGAAACGCCAATAAAGCGGACAGGGCGCTCAAAAAGCTTCGGTTCATTGCCGTAAACGAACTGTTCATGACGGCCACGGCACGCTACGCGGACCTGCTGCTGCCCGTGACCAGCGCCGCCGAGCGAAGCGACTTCACCCGCCCCTGGCCGTCCGGCCCCTATTTCACGGCCATGAACAAGGCCGTCGAACCGCCCGGCGAGTGCAAGTCCGACCTGGAAATCGCATCGGAACTGGCCGAGCGGCTGGGAATCGATAACTTCAATCCCCATACCGAAGAGGAGTGGCTCAAAATCCTGTTCGACAACAACCCGGAATACACCACGCACATCGACGACTACGACGCCTTTAGGAAAAACGGCATCCACCGGGTAGAGTTGCCCGAGCCCATCGTGGCCTTTAAGGAGCAGATCGAAGACATCGAAAACAACCCGTTTCCGACGCCCTCGGGAAAAATCGAGATTTTATCTCAGCGTGCTGCCGACCTGCAGAATCCGGCCTGCCCGCCCATCCCCAGCCACATGCCGACCGCGGAAGACCGGTTCGATCCAATGACCCGGGATTATCCCCTTCAGCTTCTCACCCCTCATCCCAAAAACCGGGTCCACTCCGAGCTCTATCTCGTGGAGTGGCTCAGGGAGGTGGAAGAGCACCGGGTGTGGATCAACTCGGCGGACGGCCATAGCCGGGGCATCGAAACCGGCGACGAGGTGCTGGTCTATAATGAACGCGGTACGGTGCGCCTGCCGGCATTTCTCACGGAGCGGATCATGCCGGGCGTCGTGGCTATCTTCGAGGGCGCCTGGTACCAGCCGGACGAAACGGGCGTCGACCGGGGCGCGTGCGCCAACACGCTCACGCGGGATGCGTATTCCGGCGGCGGCGCATGCGTGATGAATACAAGCCTCGTTGAAGTCAAAAAAGCCGAATAAGACGATAAGGAGAACACGAATCATGCAGATCGGATTTTACTTTGACCAGACCCGGTGTACGGGCTGCTGCGCTTGCCAGGTGGCCTGCAAGGACTGGCACGACATACCCGCCGGCCCGGAAAAATGGATGCGGGTTTTGTATACGGAAACAGGGCGTTTTCCCAATGTATCGGTCAGCTACATGGCAGCTGCCTGCTGGCATTGCCATTCGCCGGTGTGCGCGGACGCCTGCCCCGTGGATGCCATAACCAAGCGGGAAGAAGACGGCGTCGTGCTCGTAAGCCGGGAAACATGCATCGGCGGGGACGAGTGCGGATACAAGTGCCTCAAAGCCTGCCCCTACGACGCCCCTCAATTCGGCGAAGAGACAAATGCCCGCATGGGCAAGTGCAACTTCTGCATCGACCGGCTGAAAGCCGGAAAGCCGCCCAACTGCGTGGAAACCTGCCCTACCCGGGCGCTTGATGCCGGCGCTCTGCCGGAACTCGAAAAGAAATACGGCCAGGGACGGGAGGCCGAAGCGTTTTCATGGTCCAAACGAACCCGGCCCGCCGTCGTACTGAAAAGCAAAGGGGCCAAATGATTCTCACCGGTTTAGCAAAAAGGACAATCAAATGACAAATATGGACGCATTGTTTTCGCCGATCACGATCCGGAAAACCGAAATTCCCAACCGCGCCGTTCTGCCGCCCATGGGGACAGCGCTTTGCGACAAGGGGGGCGAGGTCAACGACGCCCTTCTGGCTTACATGAAACGCCAGGCCGAAGGAGGAGCCGGCCTTCTCATATCGGAAATCACCGCCGTTCATCCCACTGCGATGGTCACGCCCAAGCAGGTCGGCGCATGGGACGACGCCTTCATTCCAAGCCTTTCAAGGCTGGCTCAAACCATGAAAGCGTTCGGCGGAAAAGCCGCCATGCAGCTTCATCACGCCGGCCGGGAAAGCATGTACATGATCAAAAAACAGATGGCCATCGGGCCGTCTGCCGTACCCAGCCTCGTTTACGGACAGGCGCCCAGGGAAATGACGGAAGCGGATATCGATGAAATCGTTGCTTCCTTCGGCCAGGCAGCCGCGCGCGCCGCGGAAGCCGGCTTCGATGCGGTGGAGATCCATGGCGCCCACGGGTATCTGCTGACCCAGTTTTTCTCTGCCATCTCCAACCACCGCGCGGACGGATACGGCGGCAGCATGGAAAACCGCGCCCGGTTCGCCGTGGAGGTGACCGCTGCCGTACGCAAGGCGGTCGGCCCTGATTTCCCTGTTTTATTCCGAATATCGGCCGAAGAATATATCAAAAACGGATATACCGTTGAAGACACCCTGAAAATCCTTCCCCTGCTGACCCAGGCCGGAGCGGACGTCATCCATGCATCGGTCGGCACCCACGGCAGCCCCGCGGGCGTGACCAGTGCACCGCCGTCCTTTGAAACCGGTTTCAACGTCTGGCGGGCACGGGCCATGCGGCAGGCCGCGGGCGTCCCTGTCATCGCAGTGGGCCGGTTCAACGACCCGGAGCCGGCCAACGACGTCATCGCCAACGGCGATGCGGATTTCGTGGCATTCGGCCGCCAGCAGCTCTGCGACCCGGACTTTCTCCGAAAGGCCCGGGAAAACCGCAGCGAGGATATCCGGCGATGCATCGCCTGCAACCAGGGATGCATCGAACGGGAAATGTTCGAAGGAAAATCGGTCCGCTGCGCCATCAACCCGGAAACCGGCCAGGAGCTTGTCTACCCCCGCCAGCCGTCGGCCGACCCGAAAAAGGTATGGATCGTAGGGACTGGCCCGGCCGGGCTGATCGCGGCATCCGAGGCCAAGCGTCTGGGACACGATGTGAGTCTTTTTGAAAAAGAGCCGGACCCCGGCGGCAATATCCTCTATGCATGCAAGGCGCCGCACAAGGAGATCTATCTCGACTGGATCCGCTGGCAGGCCTACCAGGTGGAAAAATCCGGCGTGGAAATACAGACCCGCACAACCGTTACAGCAGAGATGGTCGCAGAAGCCGCTCCGGATGTTGTCATCGTAGCCACCGGCGGCGAAAAAATCATCCCGTCCATCGATGGAATCGATCTGCCCCACGTGTTTGACGCCTGGCAGATACTCGGGGAGACGGTCGCACCCGGGAACAATGCGCTGGTTGTGGGCGGCGGGCTGATCGGAATGGAAACGGCGTGTTTTCTGGCATCCAAAGGCGCTTCCGTGACCCTGGCGGAGCAGCTTCCGTCCTCGCCGGTACCCAAATTCACCTCACACGGCTACACCCTGCACAAGTACCTGCGGGAAAAACAATGCATCTTTCGTTTCGGAACAACACTGCGCGCCATCGGAGAAGACACAGTGGTACTGGCCTCGGAAAACGATGCCGAAACCGTTTCCGGCTTCGACCAGGTCGTTCTGGCCGTGGGCATGAAGCCGCGGACCGGGCTGAAGGATGGCCTTGCAG
>SLPT01000344.1 GCA_007131845.1 Desulfobacteraceae bacterium
GGATCGGAGGGCCGGCCGACGCGATGGTCTTCCCGGAAAACGAAAACGATGTCCGGGACCTTGTTGCTCTGCTGAATGATCATGATATCGACTGGTTCGTTCTTGGCGGCGGAAGCAACCTGCTGGTGCTGGACGGCGGGATCCGGGGGGTGGTGATATCCCCCGCACCGGGACTTGGGGATATTTCTGAGGCGCCTCTGTCAGGCGGTGCAGGGATTCGGGTTCAAGCCGGATCAAGTCTGGCCAAAATATGCCGCTTCGCGGCGGACAAGGGGCTTTCGGGGCTGGCATTTGCCGCGGGCATCCCCGGCACCGTGGGCGGAGCGGTGATGATGAATGCCGGCATTCCCGGATCGGAAATGTCGGATGTGGTAACGGAAATCGGTATGGTCGGCCCGGAGGGCGAAATGATGAATATCGGCCGGAGCGAATTGGACTATTCCTACCGAAGCCTTGGCCTTCCGCAGAGGGCGGCGGGAGGCCCGGGGCGTCCCGGGATCATCGTATCGGCGATGCTTACACTCCGGGAAGGAGATCCAAGGCAGATCCGGCGGGAGACGGAAGAAATTCTTGCCCGCAGGAAACAGTCGCAGCCGGGCGGATGGACAGCCGGAAGCGTTTTCAAAAACCCGCCGGGGGGCCCGGCGGCCGGCCGGCTGATCGACCGGGCGGGCCTGAAGGGATATGCAGCAGGCGGAGCAGTGGTTTCGGAGAAGCACGCAAACTTTATTGTCAACCGGGGCGATGCAACTGCCTCGGATGTGCTGGAATTGATGGAAATCATTCGGCGGGGCGTCAAAGACGCATCCGGCGTGAAACTCGAACCGGAAGTGAGGGTTGTTGGTGAAGCGCAGCAGTCGTAAAAACAGGTATATCAGGGGCAAAGCGGAAAACCGGGCCGGCAGGCCGGTGCGGGTGCGTCTTGCAGCAGTGCTGTACGCCCTGGGGAGCACCGCCGTGATTCTGGCGACGGGACTGGCCTGCATCTTCATCTACGACTGGGTCACTCAGAGCGCGTATTTCCGGGCGGATACGGTGGAAATCACGGGGTGCGAGCGACTGGATGGAGATGCCGTGCGGGAAATTACCGGCATCCGGGAGGGGGTAAACGTTTTGTCCGTGAACCTGTCCACCGCAAGAAAACGACTTGTAGCCGAGCCATGGGTTGCCGATGCCGCCATCCGCAGGGATCTGCCGTCGAGGATGGTTATCCGGGTCAGGGAGCATGAGCCGGTTGCTGTTATTGATTTTGGCGGGAACATCGGGGGGAGCGTCAGCAGGCGATTTTTGATCAATGAATACGGGGAGGTCTTCAAGGCCCACGAAGACCCGGAGGTGTCGCGTATGCCCGTGATTTCGGGGATAAGCTACCGGGAGTGGACGGCGGACTCTGGTCACATGAAGCGGGCCTCCGGCGCGGTTCTATCCGTATTGGACCAGAGCAGGCGGCCCGGAGCGCCCCTTCCGAAGGAATCTATCGAAAAAATTATCGTGGATAAGGATATCGGCCTTTCCCTGCATGTCCGGGAGCCCAAAAAGCAAATCACTTTGGGGTTCGGCGATTATGAAAAGAAGTTCGTGCGCCTGAAGGCAGTGCTTGCCCGCATGGAGCAGGCAGCCCCGAAAAATGATTTTTCCCTGGTGGATCTTAGAAATCCAAATCGCATCGTGGCCATGCCCGCTTGTGAAAACCAGGTAGTCGCGGGAATAAGGAGGTTCAAGTGAAAGATCAGGAAGAGATCGTCGTTGGCCTGGATATAGGTACCACCAAGATCTGTACGGTCGTGGCCGAGGTGTCCGGCAGCAAGGTGAATATTATCGGCATCGGAAGCCTCCCCTCGGTGGGTTTGCGCAAGGGTGTCGTGGTCAATATGGATTCCACGGTCGCTTCCATCAAGAAGGCTGTGCAGGACGCGGAGCTTATGGCCGGGTGCGAGATTTCATCCGTTTACGCCGGCATCGCCGGCGGCCATATTACCGGATTCAACAGCCATGGGGTCATTGCCATCAAGGGCAGCGAGATCTCCCAGGCGGACGTGGAGCGCGTCATCGAGGCGGCCCGTGCGGTGGCCATTCCCATGGACCGTGAGGTCATCCACGTGCTTCCCCAGGAATTCATCATCGACGGCGAATCCGGCATCCAGAACCCGGTGGGAATGGCCGGCGTAAGACTCGAAGCCAAGATCCACATTGTCACGGGCGCGGTGACATCGGCCCAGAACATCGTCAAATGCGCCAACCAGGCGGGCCTGGATGTCTGTGACATCATCCTGGAGCCGATCGCGTCGTGCGAGTCGGTACTCACCCAGGAAGAAAAGGATGTCGGCACCGGCCTGATCGATATCGGCGGGGGAACCACGGATCTTGCAATTTTTTCCGGGAACACCATCCGGCACACGTTCGTTCTATCGCTGGGCGGCAACAACATGACCAACGATATATCCGTGGGACTGAGAATCCCCATGGCAGAGGCCGAAAAGATCAAGATCAACTACGGCACCTGTCTGTCGGATAACATCAAGAGCAATGAAACCATTGATCTGCCGGAGGTGGGCGGCCGCCAGGGTCGCCAGCTGCCGAGGCAGATCCTGGCCGAGATCCTGGAGCCCCGGGTGGAGGAGATCTTTACTCTGGTCAACCGGGAAATCGTCCGGGCCGGCATGAAGGACGAGATCCGTTCGGGAATCGTCCTGACCGGAGGGGCCGCCCTGTTAGACGGCATCACAGAAGTGGCGGAATCCGTATTCGAAGTGCCCGTTCGCCTGGGGAATCCACACGGTATCAACGGGCTGGTGGACGTGGTGAACAATCCCATGTATTCCACGGGCGTCGGCCTGGTCCTTTATGGTGCAAAGGACGAGGGCAGAAAAAAGTTCAGGATCCGGGATTCCAATATTTTTCACCGGATCATCAACCGTATGAAGAAGTGGTTCAAGGAAGTGATCTGATTTTCCGTGAACCGCATTCAAACAACAGACACTACCGGCAACGTCAGATGATGATGCCGGCATGATTGTAAACCGCAAGGCATGGGAGGGGAAAACAATGGATTTTACCTATTTGGAAGGCGACAAGTCGGCAAAGATCAAGGTAATCGGAATCGGCGGTGGCGGCGGCAACGCCGTAAACAACATGATCGATTCCAACCTGCAGGGCGTCAAATTCATCGTGGCCAACACGGATGCCCAGGCACTTGCCAATTCCCGGGCGAACACGAAAATCCAACTGGGCGAAATGCTCACGGAGGGACTCGGCGCCGGCGCGGATCCGGAAACGGGCCGGGAGGCGGCGGTCGAATCGGCGGATCTGCTTCGGGAGTCGCTGGCGGACAGCCACATGGTATTTATCGCCGCAGGTCTGGGCGGCGGAACCGGCACGGGTGCAGCACCCGTGGTGGCGGAAATCTGCAAGGAAATCGGAGCGCTCACTGTGGCGGTAGTCACGCGTCCCTTTAAATTCGAGGCCCGCAAGCGGAGTAAGCAGGCCGAGGAGGGGATCGACCATCTCAAAAAAGTGGCCGATACGGTCATCACGATCCCCAATGACCGGCTGCGGGGGCTTGCCAAGAAAAACGCCACCCTGATCGATATGTTCAAAATGGCCGACGAGATCCTGCACCACAGTGTCAAGGGAATCACGGATCTCATCATGAACCCGGGCCTGATCAACCTGGATTTCGCGGATGTCAAAACCATCATGTCCAAGTCGGGGATGGCCATCATGGGTATCGGGGTCGCCTCCGGGGACAACCGGGCCATCGAAGCCGCCGAAAAAGCGATATCCCATCCGCTTCTGGAGGACAATTCCATCAGCGGCGCCAAGGGTGTACTCATGAACATCACGTGCAGCTCCGAGCTGACCATGGAAGAGGCTACGGAAGCCTCCGAACGTATTTACAATGAAATCGGGGACGATGACGTCGAGGTAATCTGGGGTACCACCATGGACGATTCCATCGGCGATGAAATGCGCATCACCGTGATTGCTACGGGAATCGGGGATTCAGCGGATGTGAAGGAAAAGGGGCCGAACGTTTCGAGAAAGCCGGTGCGGGATTTTCAGAACGTTACCCGGGGTGTGGTGCGTGATTATACACCCGAGGACCGGGAATACGCATCCAGACTTGATGCTCCGACGTTTTACCGCGTCCGGCGTCACACGGCCGAGTGCAAGGAGTCCCATGAAGAGCACTACGAAGTGAAAAAGGCCGGCAACGGCTATGATGACGTGGTGGACATGGACGTTCTCGACGTTCCGACGTTTTTGCGTCGCAAAGCGGACTAATCGGATCCAGGCGCAGCGCAGCGCAAGACGGTGGCCCGGTACTGGTCGGAGTTCACGGCCCGGAATTGTCCGCTGTGGGACCGGTGCGCAGGACGCAGGAAGGAATGCTGCTCCTGTCAACGGGGTTCGTACGATATGGAATTTGGTAGAAGATTTTCACGCATTGATCCACCCCATGCCTTTCCTTTGGATCGGCAGGGGCGCCGGAATCGGTATCCCTCCCCCAAGATGATGCCGGCGCCCCTGCCGATTCCTCCATAATTTTGCCATTCAGACGGCTTCAGCTATGAGGGCTTCGCAAAAAGCCCTATATCTGTGACTGCGCACGATTTCTCAGGTACATTGGAACATAGGATGTGCTGACGAAGGAAGCGCATCATAAACGTCATTCTTCCGTGGGATTTGTCGCGGCGGCAATTAAGCGATGCGCTTCTTTCGTCAGCACATCCTGTGCCGCTGATCGAGATCTTTTTCGA
>SLPT01000080.1 GCA_007131845.1 Desulfobacteraceae bacterium
GTCCCTTAGCTTGACGAAAACCCTGATTCTCGTTCGGGCACTATTATAGATTGCCGAGGCTTATGCATTTCCGGAGTAAAATCTTTATTGCCGCAACAGGAATCCTTCTGGGCGCCCTTGTCCTTAATTCCGTTTTGAGCATTTCCTTTTTTGAAAAAATTTATGCCCGCTCCCTCACGTCCATCCTGGAATCGGCAGGAAAAAATCTTCAGCAGAAAATTGAACGCGGCGTTCGCCTGGGCAAACCCCTTGACGCGTATGAAGGAATGACTGAAATGCTTGAGGCATTTCTGGCGGACAATCCCCGGGCCGCGAATGTGGCTGTTTATAACGATCGGGGGGATATCCTTTATTCCGGCAAGACCGAATCCCCGGACCATGGCGTGCTTACCGGCCATGTCCGGGCGCATCTTCCCGGAACGGAAATCGTCACGCGTCTTGAGAGCGACCAATACCTTATTTATGTTCCTTTGTTTCACAGCGGCACGTCCCCCGTCGGAGCGGTGGCGGTTTCCGTATCCAGGCAGGAGGTCCGGGATAAGATCCGGGAGATGGTCGGCGGCGCCGTGGTGCGCCTGGGATGGACGCTGGGGCCGACATCGCTTCTGCTGGCCATGCTGCTGGGCTTTTTCGTGCTGCGCCCCATCCAAAAAGAGATCCGGAATATTCACGACAATCTTGCTCCTTATATGAAAGACCCATGGAAAGAAAAATCCCTTTCAGGGCAATACGGAAGCGGTGCGGATGCGAACGGCAACCGGGCCGATGAAGAACCGCTATCCTCGGGCCTTGTGCAAAGCGGCGGAAAAAAGGACGGCCAACAACAGATACAGGACTTCCGCCAGGTCAGAAATGAAATACGGCAACTCGGTTTGTTTATTCAGGCCGTGGCCATGGAAATCCGCTCGGACAGCCTGCATTGCCGACGAATCACGGAAAATCTCCCGGAGCTGGCGAAGATCCGCGCCGAACTTCAAAAGACCGGCCACAGCCTCTTTTCACTCCGGGAGAAACAGTCCGCCGATGATGGACTGAGAGATGACCTGGATGCGCTTTTGCGGGAAAACGATTGGATAGTAAGCCGGATCGATGCGCTGCTCCAGGGGAAATCGCTTACGGGGAAAACGCATCCGCCGGCTGCCGGCTCCCGGAAAGCGATAGCCGGCCCCGGCTCCGCTGCGCCCGGATCAGCAGATGTTTCCGGGGGAGATGACCCATGAAAAGGGACCTGAGCCTGCGCGTTCATATTTTTGTCATTGCCGTGCTGGTGATCCTTATGGGCCAGTCGGTTTATTCCTGGTTCAATCTCCGGTCATTTCAAGCCAGCTATATCGGCGCCCTCCAGGAAAAAACCAGCCGGATGGGCAATTTTCTGCGCGAGGATATCCAGAACGTTCTGAAAATGGGAATCCCGCTGGATGCCGTTTCCGGGCTGGAGCGGTCCCTCGCCAGGACCCTGCACGATATTCCGGAGGCCGGTTTTATTGAAGTCGTGGATGCCGATGGCTACCTTCTCTACCGGGCGGATCCGGAAGGCGCGAAAAAAATGGGGCCCGAAAGACAAACGGGACGCTTTACGACGAAACCCTACGCGCGGGACCTAAACCGGATGGGTCTGACACCGGAAGATACGGATATCGCCATTGCCCTGCAGCCGGGAGATCGCATTGCCGGATATATCCATATTCATATTTCCGGGCACCTGATTCAGGCCAGGTCCAGGCAGATCCTGTGGGATATGCTGACGGTGATGCTTACCTCGCTTCTGTTGTCTTTCGAGTTTCTCACCTTTTTCGTAATCTATTATATCCGGCACCCGCTGGATGAATTGCGACGGGATATCGCGTTTCGGTTTTCGGCCTGTGAGCCGGTAAACCCGGATAAATACCGTTTTCTGGGAAACATCGGCATGCTGGCACGCTACTACAACGCCGTTTTTCACAATTACCTGGGTGCCTTTACCCCGGGATCTTCGGCGCTGCCGGATTGTGCGGGCAAAAGGAACAACTTGCGGCAGGCTGTTGAGCGCCAGAATGCCAACATCCGGGAAATCGACCGGAAAATCAAGGCATCTATGGTTTCCGGGCTGTCCCCGCAAGATCCGGAATCCGCAGCGCCTCGGAAACTCAGGTCCCTTCTCGGGGAAATGCAAAAACAAACGCAGCGTCTGGCCCGAACCGCCGGCATGACGGACGGGCCGGCAAGAACGCCTTCCATCGTCACCGAAGCGAACGTGGCTGCGCAGACGATACCCGCCTCCCTGATCCGTCCCCTGATTTTTCTTTTCATCATGGCAGACGGCTTCAGCCTCTCTTTTTTCCCCATGTTCGTGGATTCCATGTATGAGCCTGTTTGGGGGCTTTCCCGGGAGATGGTGATGAGCCTGCCCATGTCGGCCTTTATGCTGATTCTGGCGATATCCATGCCACTGGCCGGAAGCCTGAGCGATTCCAGGGGATGGTATAAGCCCTTGATTCCGGGCTTGGTGTTAAACGCGGCAGGCCATTTGCTGACAGCCCTTGCCCAGGATATCACCCAGCTCATTGTTTTCCGAAGCATGACCGCGGCCGGATTCGGAATCGTCTTTATCTGCGCCCAGCGATTCGTGATCGACAACACCAGTGCCCGTTCGAGGGCCATGGGCATGTCCGGATTCCTTGCGGCTTTTTTCAGCGGCGATATCTGCGGTACGGTCGTGGGTGCCATGCTGGCCGAGCGGATCGGATACGGCCCGGTTTTTTACGTCAGCGCTCTTTTTTCCGGGCTGGCCCTGTTTTTTCTTTTGGCTGTCTTCAGGGGGTCTTTCCGCCCGCCGCGGGCCGGGACAGCGGGCGATGCCGGCATTGCTTTCAGCGGATACCAGTTGATACGGGTGTTTAAGGACAAAGAGTTTCTATCGACCGTCTGGCTGCAGGCGGTGCCGGCCAAGCTCGCGCTGGTGGGTTTTTTGTTCTTTTTCGTTCCCCTGTATCTCAACAGCATCGAAGCCATTCAATCCAACATCGGCCGCGTGATCATGTGCTACAGCATCTGTATTATTTTCATCGGCCCCCTGGTTTCATGGAGTTTTCCCCAGGAACACCTGCGAAAGTACCTTGTGGGTGCTGGCGGCCTGCTGACTGCCGGCGCCATGCTCTCTTTCGCCTTTACGAGCGGTTTCTGGGCGCTGCTGATCATCGTGATTCTGCTGGGTGTCGCCCAGAGCATTTCGGTGCCTTCCCAGGCCGCAGTTATTTCGGAGACCGCGGCGGTGAAAGAAATGGGCGCCGGCGCCGGAATGGGAATATACCGCTTCTGGGAAAGGACGGGCAACGTGGCGGGGCCGCTGCTCATGGCCTTTTTGATTGCACGGCTGGGCTATGAAAAATCCGTTGTCGCGCTGGGGGGAGGTATTCTGGCATGCAGTTTGCTCTATTTGGCAGTCGTGGCATACAGCGCCCGGAACCCAAATAATACCTGAACTCAATTCAGGTAATAGAAAGGCAGTATGCAAAAATATTTCGATTTTCTGGACAGCCAGATCAATGATCTGCTGCAGGTGGATATCGGCTTTAACAGCCGGCCGGGCGCCGCGATCTATCCGATGGATCCGGAAACGATGGCCGGTTTTCGCGAACGTTACGCGTGTATCAAGCAGTTTCAGGCCATTACCGCATCCCTGTTTTCAGCGTCCCTCAAAGGGGAGGCGGACCCCGTAATCGCCCGCCTGATCGTCAACGAACTGCCGGATGGCCAAGGGTTTTCCCATCATGCGGCGCTGCACCGGCATGCCGATCAGATGCAAAAGGACCTGACTCCGGTTTTTTTCCGGACCGACGAGACCGTCCCCGGCCGGATATCCGAAATCCAGCCGCCCGGATCGCTGTGGTGCACCTTTGAGCAATTGTACTTGTTCTACAGGCGGTTTGCGAACGATTTCAGTTCCTGCTCGGTTTTCGACACCTCCCTGTCGCAGCGGCTCGTCGAACAGCTCAACCGGTTTCTTCCCTTTGAGCCGGTGGTTCATCACTTGCTGGACAATGCCTCCGTACCGTCCGGAATGCGGTTTTTTCTGCAGCGCACCCGGCAGCACGGCCTGAAATACTACGGATATGACAGAAACATTACCGCGTACGACTGCAATTTTTTCCGGGCCCACGCCTTTCAGGGCCTTATGTCGGACAACTACTTCTCAGGCCGGATGGATGCCTGGAAAAAGGGAACGGCGACGTATGACCTGCCGCCTTCCATCGTTTTTGACGAAAAGCTTCCCATGATTTTTCCGTTTCTCGAAAAGACCCGCTCCTGGTATCCGGATGAGGTCCGGGCGCTTTTCCCCCATACGGCCCTTGTAACGCCCAATGGGTTTATTCTGGAGGGCGGTCGGCACATCTCCCTGGAAGCCTTTTCCCGGCTTCCTCGCAGCGAACGGCCGTATTACTTTAAGTATGCAGGCAGCAACCTCGCGCTCAACTGGGGGAGCAAGGGCATCTATTATGCGGGCATGCTTTCCCGGAGCGCCATGGATGCACTGATAGCAGCGATGCAAAGGGATTTCGGCCGGAAGAAATACTGGATCGTCCAGAAAAAGCACGCTATAAAGGAAAATATTGCCTGGCTGGACAAAGAAGAAAACCCCAAAGAGAGCCCGGCCACAGCAAAGTTCAGCGGGTTTTACGGCCCCGGGGGGCTGATGGCCGTACTGGTCATGCACCGCCCGTTTCACAAGGTGCATGGCACGAACGAAACCATTGTAAGCATCTGCTGATGACGCTGCA
>SLPT01000334.1 GCA_007131845.1 Desulfobacteraceae bacterium
CGTCCTGATCGACGAAACGGAACGCCCGGTCGAAGCCCTTGCCAAACGCAGCCTGGGGCGCATGGTGTGTCCGGCAAAGCACATATCCGTAACGGCAAGGGGGGAGAATCTGTTTATCGAGGTAGCCCGGAAGCGTATCGACGGCGTGATTTTTCTCCAGTTGAAATTCTGCGATCCCCACGCATTTGATTATCCCTACCTGAAAGATCGCCTGGACCGGGAAAAGGTTGCCTCCATGCTCCTTGAAATCGATCAGCAGCCCCCGCCCGAAGGCCAGCTTCGCACCCGGTTCGAAACATTCGTGGAAATGCTTTAGATTTAAGAGGGAAGGCCATGTCCGATCAAAGAAAAGACACTGCGGATTCCAAAAAAGACCCCCGGAAGATCCGCTCCGTTTCCCGGATGAAGGAAATCATGACCCATTACTATATCGACGCCAAGACCGCCCGGGACAACGCGAAAAAAGTTGCCTGGATCACCAGCGGCGGGCCGGTGGAACCCCTGATCGCCATGGACGTGATTCCCGTCTACCCCGAAAACCACGGCGCCATGGTGGGGGCCTCCAAGATGGGTGTCGATTTGTGCCGGCAGGCCGAAGAGATGGGATATTCCCCGGATCTGTGCTCCTACGCCCGGGCGGATATCGCCTGCGCAACCACCCAGGGCGGACCCATCGGCGGGCTGCCTGCGCCGGATTTCCTGGTCTGCTGCAACAATATCTGCGGGACCGTGCTCAAGTGGTACGAGGTGGCCGCGCGTCATTTCAACGTACCGCTGTTCATCCTCGATACCCCCTTTATCCACGGGGAGATGACCGAAGATGCCCGCCGGTATGTCATGAGCCAGGTGGAGGAATACATCGGGTTTCTGGAAAAACAGTGCGGCCGGAAAATGGACTACGACCGCATGGATGAGGTGGGCCGGTTGTCAGTGGAAGGGCTCAGGCTGTGGCAGGCCGTTTTAGACACCGCGGCCCACAAGCCATCCCCCATTACCGCGTTCGACGCTTTTTTCCATCTGGCGCTGATCGTCACCCTCCGGGGAACCCGGGTGGCGGTCGATTATTACAAGGAATTGCTCGACGAGATGAACGAACGGGTCGAAAAGGGGATTGCCATGGTGCCGGGCGAGAAGTACCGCCTGCTGTGGGATAACCTGCCGGTTTGGTACCGCACCAAGTGGCTCTCGGAGAAGTTCGCATCCCATCATGCCTGCCTCGTTGCAGATACCTATACTTCAGCCTGGAGCGGCGTCCTGCCGCTCATTGACGAGAATCGGTTTCTGGAATCCATGAGCGTCTCCTATTCCAGCGTATACATCAACATGTCCCACGACCGGATGATCGGCAAGCTGAAAGAGATGATCGAAAAATACGATGCCGACGGGCTGGTGATGCATTCCAACCGGAGCTGCAAGCCCTATTCGCTGGGGCAGTACGACTTGCAGAAGATGGTGATGGATCAGTTGGGGATTCCCACGCTCATTATCGAGGCCGACATGGTTGATGAACGCCATTTTGCGGAAAGTCAGATCGAAACCCGGATCGATGCGTTCATGGAGATCCTTTGACCTGTGTCAATTTGTGTGATCTGTGGGCCAAAAGGTTTTAAGAAACGAAAAGCGCAGCCCACGGACTACACAGATTGACACAGATCAAATCCACTGACCGGAGACAGTCATTTTTATGGGGTTGTACAGATGCATACAGGAACAGACGCTATTACGGCGGGGATCGATATCGGCTCCATTACCGCCAAGGCGGTTTTGCTGATCGGTGGTGAGATTGCCGGCACCTGCGTTCGCTTTACGGGCTACAATGCGAAAAAGGCGGGCCGGGCGGTGTTTGATGAGCTGCTGAAAGAAGCCGGTATTGCCAAAGAGCGCGTTTCGATGGTTGTTTCCACCGGCTATGGGAGAAATGCGGTCGATTTTGCAGACAAGGCGATCACCGAGATCACCTGCCACGGGGCGGGGGCATGGTTCATCGACCCGGCGGTGCGGTTTGTCATCGATGTGGGCGGACAGGATTCAAAAGTCATGCGCCTGGATGAAAACGGCAAGGTGGTCGATTTCGCCATGAACGACAAGTGCGCAGCCGGGACCGGGCGTTTCCTGGAGGTCATGGCCCGGGCAATGGAGGTGGATCTCGATGATTTCGGGGCGTTGTCCCTTTCCGGCGAGCCGGCCCGGATCAGCAGTATCTGCACGGTATTCGCGGAATCCGAGGTGATCTCCCTGATTGCGGCCGGGGAGGCCAGGGAAAATATCGTCGCGGGCATCCACGAGGCGGCCGCATCCAGGATTTCCGCCATGGCCCGGCGGGTGGGGGTGGTGCCGCCCGTGATGATGACGGGCGGCGTGGCAAGGAATAAGGGGATGATTATGGCATTAGAAGGCAAGCTGGGCGTCCCCCTGTCCGTATCTCCCTACGCCCAGGTCAACGGGGCCCTGGGCGCTGCTTTGCTGGCTTCCCGCATGGATCGGCCGCACCCCTGAGGTCTTTGAACGGATGTGGCATGCGATGATGATTTTTACCCGCTGTGCAGGCCTCCCGGCAGGTGTTTGCTGGTGTGCGTTTCCTCGTGTTGCTTCCTCGTGTTGCTTCCTTGTTGTGTGCCCCCGTGTTGTGTGCTACGTTTGAAGATGAGTGCATCAGCTGGCTCAACCTGCTGATCTCCATAGGTTGATACCCGTTTGCAATCATAAAGGAGCAAGGAGAGGGCGCATGGACATCAGAAAGCGAAGGCAGGAACTGGAAAACCAGCTTTCCCAACTGCTCCGACAGGTGGAAAGCATGGATACGAAAATCCGCGCGTACCTGGCTGACCGGCAAAGCCAGCCCCACCCGAGACATGGCGATCTCGTGGAGAAAATCCGGCGGTTCCGGATCGATCCCGCCATCTCCACCAAGCACCTTGAGACGATGCTGGACAATCTCCAGTGGAAAGTCTACTACCACAACCGGGCATGGAATCAGTTGTGGGAAAACGCCGAAGTGCAGCGCAGAAATGAACGGCAAAGAGCGTTCGCGGCAGAGCGGAAAGACAAAGACGGCAAGGATAGTGCCGAAAAGAGCGACCGGCCCGTATACTCCGTAGACCGCTTGTGGGAGGTGCAGAAGGAGAAGCTTGGCAGTCTCGGGGAGAATAAAGAGCCCGAGGTGAAGGATGACTTCGTCAAGCGGATCAAGCAGCGCTACGGGCAGCTTGCCTCCGATAAAAAGGACAACGAGGAGATCTACATGACCTTTGACCGGGAGCAGAATCGCTGCACATTGGAAAAACGAAAGCGTAAAGAGCAGGACTAAGCAATCATTCGGGCTGCGAGTCCAAAGCATTCAGAGCCCGGCGAAGGGCTTGCATGTCATCGGGCAAAGGGGCTTCACAGGTCATCTGTTTCCCGGTTTCCGGGTGGGTGAACGTGATGGACGCGGCGTGGAGCATCTGACGGCCGACGTTGTTGATCAAGGCCGCCGTTTTATGGTCCAGTTTGGGGTCCAGACCCAAGGCACGCGCCGGATTTTTGTATCCATAGACGCTGTCGCCCACCACCGGATGCCCCGCCGCCGAAAGATGAACGCGGATCTGGTGCGTTCTGCCGGTTTTAATCGCCAGCCGCAGCAGGCAGATCTTCCCGTATTGCTCCACCACCTCCCAGACGGTCTCCGCATCCCTTCCTGATTCAGGATCCTCTGTTGCGGCCATTTTTTTCCGGTGCGTCCGGTGGCGTTCGATCCGGTAGGTGATCCGTCCGCTCCGGGCAGCGGAATCGATCCCGGCAGGATACTTGGCGGCCGGATCTCCAAAAGCAAACGCAAGATAGGATTTTTGGATTTGTCTGGATTTGAACTGCTTTGAAAGGATCCGGTGGGCGGATTCGGTCTTGGCGGCTACCAGCACGCCCGAAGTGTCGCGGTCCAGTCGGTGAACGATGCCGGGGCGATCGGAAGGCCCTGCGTGTTCGATGCCCGGAACGTGGTGGCGCAGCCCGTGGACCAGGGTTCCCGTACTGTGTCCGGGTGCCGGATGGATAACCAGGCCGGCCGACTTGTTGACGACGATGATGCTGTCATCCTCGTGGAGTATATCGAGTTCGATGGCTTCGGGTTCGGGCGGGCCAATACGAACGTCTTCGGCGGAGCGGGCTGGAATCTGCCCGGTAATGCGCTCCCCTGATCGTATGCGGTGGCCGGGTTTTGCGGGCCGATCATCAACCAGGATTTTGCCGTCGCGTATCAGTTTCGCCACGGCATTTCTGGACAGGCCCGGCAAATGCCCGGCCAATATCCGGTCAAGACGCATTCCGGATTCTTCATCCCCCGCCGGCACATCGACAAAAACCATGTCTTCGAAAACCGTGTTATCCCTCCAGGCAAATTTTTCCTGTTTTTTGGCCCTGGCAAGTATTGACGACTTCGTAAAAGTCCAATATCTGCGTTACGCGCGATTTCTCGGAATTTGCGGCTTACGCCTTGTAGACATACACGTACGCCAAGTGCTCTGCATTCTTCGGAATCGCGCAAGCCTTGATCTTGAACTTTTTACAAAGCCGCCGGATCACGACTTTTTACGAGTGCATCAAGTATTCCCGGACCTCGAAGGCGTTATCCGATGAGTCGTTATGAGGCGGGCTCCGCGGCGTTGCCGTTGCCGTTATTTCCGGTGAAAAATGCCTCGATGGACTCCCAGACCGTGTCTTCATCTTTTTTCAGCGCAGTGCAGAGTTCCCGCAAAAGCAGGCTTTTGGA
>SLPT01000203.1 GCA_007131845.1 Desulfobacteraceae bacterium
AAGCCGGTCGCAGACAAACCGGTGCGCGGTGTCAAGAAATGCCTGCCACGTGTCCGCCGGTTCGTCAGCACTGTACCCCATGGCCTGGTTCATACGGTCATCGGGAATCATCTGGCTGAATTGGTTGAAACCATGCACCCGGTCGAGCTTTGTAACCATGAGATATACGGGAAATTTAGCGCCGCATATCCGCATGAGTTGATCGGTGCGCTTGCGCAGGTTCAGCCCGTTTTCCCGCAGGTCGTCAGCGGATTTTGTCAGCAGATGATCGGCACTGACGGTCAGAATGATGCCATTGAGCGGTTCTTTTTTCCGGTATCTGGCCAGCAGGCTCAAAAAGCGTTCCCACTCCTGCCTGTCCGGCTCATCATCTACGGGAACAGAGTACCTGCCGGCGGTATCCAGTACGATGGCTTCATCAAAAAACCACCAGTCAAAATTGCGCGTTCCGGCGATACCGGCGCTGACTTCGGCCACCGGTGAATTCGCCTTGGCATTTCTGATGGCGGTCGTCTTGCCGCTGCCCGATTCGCCAAGCACCATATACCAGGGCAGCACATACAGGGGATTGCCGAGTTTTTTCAGATTGGACTGCCGAAGCAGATCAACGGAAGTCTTCCATTTTTCCTGCAGATCCTTCAGATGACGCTGCTCATGAAGGGGCGCATTGCCGATGGCGCTTACATCCTGGTCAATGACCTGCCGGACGAATTGTCTTTCCCGGCGTCGCAGGAAATATTTTTTCAGAAAGAAAAGCCCGAACACGACGCCGAGAAACCCTGCGGCCAGGGCAAGTCCGACCCACCACGGCCATCGCATAAAGACGACCAGTGCTGCAATGGAAGCGGCAAAAATTACCAGCAGCAGGGTATACAGGAAAATTTTGAGTATTTTACGAATCATGGAACCGACCCGCCTCGCGTGTAAAAATTATCCAAGCAGCGCCCGGAGTTTTTCATAATAAAAAAAGTATGCGCCCGCCACAGCAAGCGGCGGCAGGATCAAAAGCAATTTACCGGATGCAGACGAGAATATCCCGGCAAACTTCGGCGCTGCGCCTTTTCCGGATCGATCCTGGTAGGCTTCCGGGAAGAGCGCTTCAGGAAGGTTCATTTCCTGGTCTTCGCTGAAGTATTTCAAGAGGTTGTCCACCTTGATCTCGGATAGCTCGATTTGATCGTCATCCGCATAGAACTGACCGTTGTATCCCAGAGCCAGGCAATAGGTATAAACCTCCCGGACTTCCCGGTCGTTTTCCTTCAGGCCCTCCAGGCGGCTGAAAAATTCCCTGCCCGCCATGGTTGTCTGAAAGAATTTGAGCTGTAGCTGATTTTGCTGCCACCTGTTTTTTTCCGACCAGGATGAGCACATGATCTTTTCATCAACCCATGCGCACACCGGGAAGCACCCCTTTTTCCAGTCCGGGCGGGGAATTTTTGCAAGCTTGGCCTGCTTCCCCGATCTTTCCAGAAGCGTTTCGTAATGCGTCTGTACGGATTCGAAATCCGGATGGTGCCGGCTCAGGCCGTCAACCAGGTACAGGGTATAGCCGATTATTTCCATGAAGCAATCAATCAGCCGGTCTGCCGGCTGGTATCCGTTTATGGACGGGGTTGGTGAGAGGGCGGATTCCGTCATGGCGTTTCACCTGAAGGTTTTATAAAATGGCGTGGCGTGATAACCATTGCTATGCGTCTTTACGCAGTACCACGAGTTCCGCGGCAAGGTCTTCTGGCGGGTTCTCCCAGTAAATGCGAATGTTTTGATGGCGTTCGATATAACGCCATAAAGCATCCGAGCGATCGATCCGGTAATAGGTTGAATCCGGGCGCCGGGGTAAACCGGGGGGCGGAATTTTGCTCTGTTCCAGGGCGATCCCCGGCAGTGCCCGGGAAATGAGTGTCGGCATATGATCGATGGAACATATTTTCACGATGTTTTTCAGGGCTTTTTGCATCCCGGCTGCATCGGTTTTGCTTCTGAGTACCAGGTAAAATTCGTTTCGCCGGTCCAGGGCCTTCGGGGGGATATCCGCAGTAAATCCCGTTTCATCGGCATCCAGGCGGATGATATGCTCCGGGCCGATAATGATATCGTTTAACAGTTCCGTGATAAGCGCCACGGCATCGGAAAAGCAGCCTGTCAGGTTCCCGTGATCGTAGGCCGGCATCAGTTTCGTGTCATTTGCGGTTTCCCCGAGGGCATTGATCCGGTCGGAAAACGAACTGAGCTCTCCGACAATCTGGCGCAACAATCCGTACACGTGCCATGGATGGATCGTTTTTGCCTCCAGAAGATGGAACAGAACCGGGGCATACCGGTTCAGGGACCGAAGCGCCAGGAGGTAGACCATGTATTCGGTATCAAAAGTCGATACCTGCATTTCCTTCGGGCTTTTGTATTCCTGGAGCTGCCGGCACCGGGATGCGAGCTGATCGCGGACCGATTTGACGAGTTTGAACAGGCTGTCGGAGGCTTCCACCGTAATACATGGCGGGATGAATTCCCCGGATAGTACGATGTCATCGCCTTCCCGCAAAAGCTGGGCAACCGGCAAAAGCTCGTAGTCGTTGATCCGGTTGATCTCTGTTTCCCAGAAAATCCGAAGCATGTATTGCATTTTCCGGACAGCGGCGGCGGGTCCCGCAGCGTAGAGATCGCCTGTCTCCTCCGCATCTCTGCCGGTGACCAGCCGGACAGCCGCATCGTTTGCCCCGTCGGCATTTTCGAGCACTTCCACATTGGGCGTATTGGGATCCAGTTTTTTCAATCCCAGATAAACGGTAAACGGTTTGTCCGTTTCTACCCATGCAAGATCAAAAGACCGGGATTGCAGAAAACTGTTGCCGGGGTATTCCGCCCAGGTCCCGCCCGGGAAAACCAGTTCCGTGTGTTGAATTTCAAAAACCTGGTTTTTCAGTGCGTTTTTGTTTATCCGGTTTCGGATGATTCCCCAGAAATAAGGCGAAATGTGCTCTTTCAGGGGGAGTAATAGCGAGTGTTGATAGTTGTCGAACTGTTGAAAATGGTGAGGCTGCAAAAACAACCCCTGGTGCCAGAACAACGGACATTGCGACTTCATGAGGGGTCCTTCCTGAGATGCATTGCACGGGGGCCGAGTTGTATATCGATAAAAAGGCGGCCGGGCCGGGAGTGGGTTGTTTTGCGTAAAAAACCCTGCTCTGTTTTTTCGACCGGTATCCGGATCACCTGTGTGCTTTGTTCCGGTACGATATCGAAGTACCCGGCCACCACGCCAATCCACCGGGCATCTTTTACCCGGTCGATATGCAGCACATCGCTGCTTCCGGGGTTGATAAAAAAACGCTGGAGATCCGCTTTGTTTTTCAGGTCGATGCTTTTTCGCCGGTCAAGGTCGTGATATTGGAGCAGTCGGAGGATGCCGTCGGGCGTTTGGGTGTAGTTTGTAAAATCAGCGGCATCGGTCAGCTGAAACACCAGCAGCATCAGCGAGTGGGAGGAGCCGCCGTACTGATTCAGATCGGGGGAGGCGTCATATCGCAGATGAATAGCATCCTGCTCGAAATCCCATTGTACCGGCGGCGGCGCTGTTTGGTTTTTGGACTGGCACGCCGTGCACATTATCGACAGGATAGTGACAATGCCAAAGACTATCCGAAGGTTGGAACTTATACGGATGCCGGTAGAACGGTAGAGACGCATTGGCACTCCAAATTATGATGGCTTTGTAAAAAGTCCGATACTCTGGTTGCTGCGCTAACTGCTCTGCATTCTTAAGGATTGCGCAAGATTTGATCCTGGACTTTTACAAAGTCGTCAGATCGCAACGTTTTACGAGTGCATCAATATTCTATTTGCAAAAAAATGGAAAACGTGGAAAATTCCAGGAATTATTTACAGACTTCGTAATAATGTCAAGAAAATTATCCGACGGATTCAGACGAAACCCGGTGAACCGGATACGAAAGATGCAAATTGCATCCTGCTTCAGTTCCTGTTATCTAAATGCAATACTTGTTCCACCCGGCGGTCTTTGATTTTTTACGCGTCAATCGGTGCTCCTGCCGGGGCTTTATCCGGGGATAAGCAAAAGCAGCGTTTCCTGAAAGTCAAGATCCTGGCGGTCAAGAATCCGACATCCCGGCTGATGCACTGTTATTTGACTTTGCTGTTTGTCTGCATGAAAGGAAAAGCCATCGTGCGCTTCTTTGCCCTGCCGATTGTTTTTATCATCCTGTTGTTTGGCTTTGCCCGAACCGCGGAAGCCGGGTCCTGGCGGATCTGCATTCTTCAGTCAGCCCGCCACCATGCGCTTGACGATGTTACCCGGGGGGTGCAGCAACACTATCTGGATGAAACAATCGATGCGGATTTTATGGTACGCATCGTTTCCGGGGCATTCGGCTCTGAAATGAAGATGGAAAAAATCGCCCGGGAAATCGAGGACTATGATCCGCATCTGATTATCCCGGTAGGAACCCCGGCGGCACAGTTTGTCGCCGCCCGGTTCGGCAGGACGCCGGCTGTCTTCAGCGCCGTTACCGATCCCGTAGGCGCCGGGCTGGTCGCCGATAGCCGCCGACCCGGCGGCAACATGACGGGGATAAGTGATATGAGCCCGGTTGAGGCACAGCTTGAAATGATCCGCATGGTGCAGCCGGATATAAAGACCCTTGGCATCGTGTTTTCCGGCTTCGAACAAAATGCGCTGCTGATCCGGGATCATCTGAAAAAAGCCTGCGAGCGGCGGGGCATCGAACTC
>SLPT01000247.1 GCA_007131845.1 Desulfobacteraceae bacterium
TCAAAACGGCGCCGGTAAAGGCCGCGTCCGTCCAGGTGCGGGCCGCAATGCTTCCCATGAGCCAGAAGATGAGCACCGAGACGCGCTCGTCGGCCAGATACTTGAAAAAGCTGATCCCGGCGGACAGGATGGCTGCAACGATTATCCCGGAGAGGATCAGGTTGTTGGATGAAAACCCCCCGGCAGACGAAGCCAGGTACATGACCACCCCCAGCGTTGCCACAGCGCCCGCAAATGCGAAAAGCGGAACCGAAAAGACGCCCAGCATGGTGATATTGAGCACCAGGGCCAGGCTTGCGCCGAATGCAGCCCCCGACGAGACGCCCAGCGTGTAGGGGTCGGCCAGGGGGTTTAGCAGTATCCCCTGGAAGACCGCGCCGGCCACGGCCAGCGACCCGCCCACGGCCACGGCCGTAAGAATCCGGGGCATTCTCACTTCCAGGATTACGGCCCGGGCCGCCGGTTCGATGTCCGCGGCAATCCCCTGTATGCCCAAAACGGCGGACAAAAGTATCCGCACGACCCCGCCGTAGCCCACCTCGATATAGCCCATTCCGGCGGCAGCGGCCATGGATCCCAAAAGCAGTGCGCCCAGCACGGCCACCTGCGGCCACAGGGGCCGGTGCCGGAGCGACTGGAGAAAGGGCGGGCGCTTATTCATGGTACGGGTCCAAACGGCCATTACAATTCCGAAAGCGCGTCTTCGAGGTGATCGATCCAGATCTCCACGTATGCGTCGTATTCAGCGGTGCCTTTGGCGACGGGTTTGACCTCGATGCCGGCCCGGTTGAATGCCGATTTCCAGGTGTCTTCGTCCTCGCCGTACATGTCGTTTTGCACATGGTCGCCCGCAACGGTCATAAACGGCATGAGCCAGGCTTTTTGTATGCCGTTTTCCTTCAGGCGGGCCAGGATGTCGTCCATGTACGGAAAGCCGGAGATGGTTCCGATGAAGATGTTTTCATCCGTCTGCTGGAGCTGCCACATGAGCGCGGCATACGAGGCGTTGGCAGGGTGGGATGAGCCGTGTCCCACCAAAACGACCGCTTCGTCGGCGCTTCTTTCTTCGGGAATCGTCGATTGAATCGCGTCGGCTGTTTTTTCCATTGCCGGCTGGCCGGCCAGAAGGGGCATGCCGATGGATACGGCATCGAAACCTTTGCCCATGCGCTCAAAGGCGTCAGCAACCGAGGCGAGATAGTGGAATTCGCTTCCAAGGATTACGTGCAGGGACTGGATTGCCACGCGCGTAAAGCCGTCGTCGGCCATTTTCGCCAGGGCCTGCTCCGGGGAATCGAGCGATTCACCGCGCTCCGCCATCTTGTTCCGGACCATGCGGGATGTGTAGGCCCAGCGGATTTCCTTGTCCGGAAAGGCGGCGCGGACTTTTTCGTCGATGGTGTCAAAAGCCTTCTGCGCCTCCGGATAGCTCGACCCGAAGGTTACCAGGAGGATGCCGGTTTTGTCGCGCTTTTCGTCGTGATGGTGGTGCGAATGCGCATTAACCCCGGAGACTCCCGACAGAAAAAGACCAAAAGCCAGAACAATGATACCAAACCGTTTTTTCATCTCGATTCTCCTTTTTTAGAAATAGTAGATGCCGATACAATTCCGGGTAGCGCCTCGAAACGTATTACCGCGTGGTGCGGATCATCCAATAAAGATGCGCTCGTAAAAAGTCGCGGTCCGAGAGCGGATCTGCCAATAAAAAAAGCCCTCTACAAACCAGTATGGTTCATAGAGGGCTGCACCCAGTTTACTTGGCCCTTTTATGTATGTCGCCGCGGCAGGCGTTTCCACGCGCCTGTTCCCGTCGATTTCGTTCAAGGCAGGTCTTCTGGCTTCCGGATCATTCTACTTTCCGCGCCTTCCCACCGGCTTCGGGCCGGCAGTGGCAGTATGGGCGGATTTCGTTCCCGGTTACAGCGGCGGGACCGCTCCCGATTTGAACGGGATTCCCTTTCCCGGCGGCCGGAAGTCTGTTTGGATCCGGCAGCCGGGGTGTCCGATGCGGACACCTCAAACGATTCTTTTAATTTATATCGTATCCGTTGAGATTGTCAAGTCCCTCATTGCTTTGCCAGAAAAGCCATCACGTTTTCGTTGAATTCGCGGGCGGCCTCGATGTTGCTCAGGTGATACGCCCGGGGCAGTTCGATCATTACGGAATCCCGGATAGCGCTTTGAATCTGCAAAGACATTTCCACGGGCGTTCCGGGGTCGTTTTCACCGACCAGGATCAATGCCGGAACGGAAAGCCGGGACAGTTCGTCCATGACGTCAAAATCGCCGATCGCCCGGCAGCATCCCGCATACCCGGCAACGGGCGTCTGCAGGATGATATTTTTGATTTTCTGCTTCGTTTCCGGATTGTTTTTCTGAAACGAAGGGCTCAGCCACCGCTCCATCGTGCCGTCGGCCAGTGCGGCCATGCCGTTCTCCCGCGCCACGGCGATTCGCTCCTCCCAGACGGGGCGCGCTTCCTCGGGAATTCTGCACGCGGTATCGCAAAGAATCAGGCTGGACACCTTTTCCGGGTGCATCAGGGCAAGCTGCTGCCCGATCATTCCCCCCAGGCTGATGCCCATGAAGTGCACGCTTTCGATTTCCAGGACATCGAGCAGGGCGGCGGCGTCGGATGCCAGCATTTTCATGCTGTAGTCTTTATCCGGGGCATCGCTGCCGCCGTGGCCGCGCAGGTCGTAGCGCAGCACCCGGTATTTCTCTTCAAGGGCATTCATCTGCGGCGCCCAGATCGCCATGCTTCCGGAAAGACAATGGCTCAAAACAACAACGGGAGCGGATTCCGGTCCGGTCAGATCGTAACGGATAGTTATATCTCCTGCTTCAACCTGCATAGAAGCCTCCTTTGAAGATGATTTCAGGTTCAGGTGACAATGTGATGCGCGGACACGTCGTAATGCTCAAGTCGCCTGGCAATTTCGGTTTTCCTGTGGCACTTGTCCGGGTCCGCCTCCATGCACATCAGGCAGACGCTGTGTTTTCGTGCCGTTTCCGCAAGCCCGGCAATTGCATCTTCGCTGATTGATGAAAAACCGCCAAGGCGCTGCCCGGCCCACCGGTAGCCGATCCCGGCTTCTTCCAGGGTAGTTGATACGGCTTTTTTGGTAAAGCCTTTCATTCGGCTGAAAGGCCTGGACCGGACGTCGATCAGCAGATCCACTCCGTACGCGTGGAGCATCCCGATGAATTGTTCCGGGACAAGCCCTTGGTAGCCGATGGTGTAGATTACCGTCATATCCGATCACTTGTCCAGGCCCACGTGGAGGGCCGCTGCCGGGTCATACAGGTTGACGCCCGCGTTTCCGGTCCGCTTTGCCACCGCGCGGACAAAGCCCAGGTACTGTCCCCGGTCGGTTTCCAGGGCTTCCGCATCGGAGGGAAAAATCGCTTTTCCGGATGCTTCCAGCGCTTTTTCGAAATCCCGCCAGAGGCGCCATCCATCCTCGTGCGTATCCACCCGGATATCGGAAATATTGTTGTTTTTCCGCCAATGATCGTACCACCACTGGTCGGTTTTGAAACTCCAGCATTCGTCCTCCCAGAACGGTTTGCCGTTGGACTGGGCCCGGGCAAGGTGCTTTGGTACGACGGAAAACGACCGGGTCAGCCCCGGCGATGCAAATCCGATCAAACCGCCGGGTTTTACAAAGCGCAGCATGTAGCCGAGATAAAGCACATCCGTTCCGAAATATTGGTAGGCGTCGATGGAAACGACGGCATCGAAAAAATTGTCGGAAAAAGGCAGTGCATGCGCCTCGGCACGCAATGGAAAGACGGCATCTCCAACGCCGGCGGCTTCCGCTCGTTTCCGGTTGTGCTCCGGCGATATCCAGAGGTCCGCCGCCCATACCTGCACCCCGAATTCCCTTGCCATGAAAATGCTGGTGATCGCTTTGCCGCAGCCCAGATCGAGCACCCGCATCCCGGGCGAAAGCGGAAGCGCTTCCAGAAGCCACTCCAGAAGCCACAATGCATTGGGGCCCATCTGGTTTTCCAGCACCCAGTCCGGATCGTATTGGCTTGCGCGGGGGAATCCGGGTTTGTTGAGCAGGTCTTTGATATCCGTCATGGTGTCGTCATCCTTGCTGACGGCTTCGTAAAAGTCCAATATCTGCGCCTGCGCGCAATTTCTCAGAATTTGCGGCTTACGCCTTGTAGACATACAGCTACTACTTTGTTCCAAACAGCCAACTGCCCGGGTTCGGCACCGGCATTCCTTCGTTCAGGTGTTTTAAGCCGATTGCACATCGGGCCACGAACCAGATCAATAAAAACAGCAATAGCAAAAAACCGATTCCGATGCCTGCCAGAAGGATGCCGATAAAGCCGATAAGGAGACTGATCCAGAAAGTCCGGATCTGAAACCGGTAATGGGTGCGCAGTACTTCATCCGCATCGCCGTGATACACGTAAGCGACGATAACACCCACAATGGATGTGATGCCGATGATAATGCTTGCCAGGTACAGCAGATAGACCGCTGCGGCCATCTTGCGCTCGGGTGTAAAAAGTCCGGTTCCCATGCCGGTGCTGTCCGGCCCGCTTTGATAGTTCGTCATTGGTTTTCTCCATTTGTTCTACTTCTGCAAAGTTGATGCACTCGTAAAAAGTCGCGGCCTGACGGCTTTGTAAAAAGTCCAAGATCAAGGCTTGCGCAATTTCGAAGAATGCAGAGTACTTGGCGTACGTGAAATTCTGAGAAATTGCGCGTAA
>SLPT01000166.1 GCA_007131845.1 Desulfobacteraceae bacterium
ATTCGTTACCTGATGTTTAAAGAGGGTGAAAATGAAAATTTTAAAGCGTATCGCTGGAATTTGCGAAACAAAGCTTCCTGAAAAACAGGACTGCTGGCGGTATTCGGGCGGCAGAGTGGAGATCGAGCTGTCGAAGGCCCCGGAATTCAATGAAAAAGAGGCTGCCATTCGTCTCGAGGGGAAAGGTCTTCCGAAGCGGCTGCTTATAGTCTGCAACGGCAATGACGCCTACCATGCATTTGAAAACAAGTGTACGCACTTCGGCCGCCGACTGGATCCCCTGCCGGGTCAGTCAATGATCCAGTGCTGCAGTATAGGCAGGTCCACGTTTGATTATTCAGGGACTGCCGTATCCGGACCCGGCAAAGGGACTGTCAAAACGTTTCCGGTTGAACAGAACAACGGGGTTTTGATTGTCAGTCTCGATTAATGATCAAAAGTGAAAGTCCTCTGATTTTTTGAATATCCGCAACATCACACACCCTGAGGAATGCCAGGATGGGTGATGTGCCCGCCATCTTCATCGTCCGCCATTGCCCCTGAGCTGGCAGCGACAGAATGGGATCGTCCTGTACAATCCATTGTACCGCCGCTGTTTTCGAAACACGTTTTTCGTACCTGAAAAACCGGTTCAGATACGAAATAGTGCCCGAATAAAAACCGTGATTTTTCGTCAAGGTCAAGGACGGCGAAAAGGATTTTGAGGATTAAAATTTGAGCCGGACGCAGAGATTGACGAAAAAGACGGTTTTCGTTCAGCCACTAAATAACAATTCGTGCATATAGGTCAGGTCCGTACGAAACAGGGGGTTTGTTACGCAAAGGAGCCGAATGGAAAGCGCGCAAAACGTAAACGTGATTGAAAATGAATGGATCCCCATGTCCGATGGGTGTCGCCTTGCAGCCAGGATATGGATTCCTGCCGATGCTAGAAAACACCCTGTTCCGGCGGTTCTGGAGTATATACCGTATCGTAAAAGGGATCACAAGGCCCTGCGGGACGCCGAAATCCACGGTTTTTTTGCCGCTCACGGATATGCCGGCGTTCGCGTGGATCTCCGGGGCAGCGGTGATTCGGAGGGCATTCTCCGGGATGAATACCTGCAGCAGGAGCAGGAAGACGGCCTGGAAATCCTGCGATGGATCGCAGGGCAGCCCTGGTGCTCCGGCAGGGTGGGCCTGTTCGGCCTTTCATGGGGCGGATTCAACAGTCTTCAACTTGCCGCGCTTCAGCCGCCCGAGCTGGGGGCGGTGATTTCCGTTTGTTCATCCGACGATCGTTATGCCGACGACGTGCATTACATGGGGGGGTGTCTGCTTACAGACAACCTGTCCTGGGCCTCCACTATGTTCGGCTTTAACTCCTGTCCGCCGGACCCCCGAATCGTGGGAGAACGGTGGCGGGATATGTGGCTGGAACGGCTGGAGGGGAGCGGCCTGTGGATCCATAAATGGCTTCAGCACCAGCGGCGGGATGATTACTGGCGCCATGGCTCCGTCTGCGAAAACTACGACGCCATACAGGTGCCGGTTATGGCTGTCAGCGGATGGGCGGACGGCTATTCCAACACGGTTTTTCGCCTGCTTAAAAATCTCAAGGTGCCGCGACGGGGTATCGTGGGCCCCTGGGGACACAAGTATCCGCACATGGGCGGTCCCGGCCCCACCATCGATTTTCTCGGAGAATGCGTTCGTTGGTGGGACCATTGGCTCAAAAAAATCGATCGGGGTGTCAGTGAGGATCCAATGCTGCAGGTCTGGATGCACGACTGGCGCAATCCACTTACCCCGGAAATCACCGGCGGCTGGGTTGCCGAGTCCCGGTGGCCGGGGGATGCCATCCGAACCAAGACGTATTATTTTGATACCGGGCGCCTGTGCGAGGATCCCGGTCCTGTAAGCAAAGAAGAGGTGCTGACCATACAGAGCCCGCTTAGCGTTGGGCTGTTTGCCGGCAAGTGGTGCTCGTATGCCGAAATAACGGATCTGCCTTCGGATCAGCGGCTCGAGGACGGTGGTGCCCTGGTTTTCGACACGCTGCCGCTGGAAAAGGATCTTCAAATGCTCGGCGCCTGTGAACTGGACCTGGAGTTGAGCGCCGACAAGCCCGTGGGGATGGTTGCAGTGCGGATTTCCGATCTGGCACCCGATGATCGGGCGACCCGTGTCGCTTTCGGTATTTTGAACCTGACCCATCGCCGCAGCCATGAATCCCCGGCCCACTTGGTTCCGGGCAAACGCTACCGAGTGACGGTCCGCCTCAACGAGGTGGCCCAGCGATTCCGTGCCGGCCACCGAATCCGGATCGCCGTGTCCAGTTCATATTGGCCGCTGGCCTGGCCGCCGCCCGAACCGGTCCGTCTGACCCTGTTCACTGCGAGCTGCCGCCTTCGCCTTCCCGAGCGTCGCCCCCAAAACAACGGCATCGACCCTGCGAGCCTGGGCGTCCCCCGCTTAGGCCCGACGCCTGCGCACACCCTGCTGGCCCCGGCGCACCGCGAGTGGAAAGTGGTGCATAATCTGGCCCTGAACCAGGTATCCCTGGAAGTGGTGAACAATGATCCTCGCTTGCGCATAGACGACATCGGGCTCGAATTCGGGCGCGATGTTTTTGAGCGCTACAGCTACAGCAATGAGCGATACGATACGCTGCGCGGCGAGACGGTCCACGTCCGTACTTTTACGCGGGATGACTGGGAAGTGCGTACCGTGGCGAGGACCATTCTGACCGCCACGCGCACGCACTTTATGATCCGGGCCACCCTTGACGCTTACGAGGGCGATGTGCGTGTCTTTGCCAAAACATGGGACGAATCCGTCCCCCGTGATTTTCTTTAAAAACTGTTCGTCCGGTGCGGATCCAAACGAGTGTCCGAACGAAAACCGGGATTTTATGTCAAGCTCAAGGACGGCGAATATTTTAACCGCAGGAATACTTCGCGTATTTTGAGGATTAAAATTTGAGCCGGACGCAGAGATAGACAAAAAAGACGGTTTTCGTCCAGGCGCCAACTATTCACAGGCATTCGGGTGCTGGTGACAATTTGAACCACCCGTGGAGCATTCAATCAATGGCAAAAAGCAATATCTTCATCGTCGGCATGGACGATTTTAACCGGAAAAAGCTCGAATCCCTTCCCCAGGCGAAAAACTGCGAGTTCCATGCAGCCCTGGAAATCGATGATATCCGCAACGTCGAGCAATACGATATCGAACATCTTATCGGAAAAGCAAACCGGAACATGGCGGAGTCAGGCCTTAGCGTGGATGGTGTGGCCAGTTACTATGATTTTCCCGGCACAGTGATTGCCGCTATTCTTGCCGAGCAATACAGCCTGCCGGGACCGGATCTCGAGTCGGTTCTCAAGTGCGAAAATAAGTACTGGAGCCGCATGGAGCAGAAAAAGGTGATCCCCGATCACATTCCGCATTTCAAAGCATTTGATCCCTTTAATGATGACGCTTACGGTACTATCGGCATTCTTCCGCCTTTCTGGATCAAGCCCATCAAGTCTTTCCGGTCCTATCTTGCGTTTCATATCAACGATGAGCGCCAGTTCCGGACGGTAATGCCCGTTTGCCGGGAAGGCGTGGGGTTTATGGGCGACCCCTTCATCTACCTGATGCGCCAGTTTGGTGCGCCGCCTGAAATCGCCGAGATGCCCGAGAGCTTTATCGCGGAAAGCCCGATCAGCGGTTGGCAGTGCACCCTTGAAGGATACAGTTTCGACGGACAGGTGCATGTCTACGGTGTTGTCGATTCCGTGCGGGAGCAGGACAGTTCGTCGTTTGCCCACTATGAGTACCCCTCCTGCCTTCCCATGGAAATTCAGCATCGGATGATTGATGTGGTCCGTGCGGCTGTGCTTCAGATCGGCCTGGACAATTCCCCTTTCAATGCCGAGTTTTTCTATGATCAGACATCCGATCAGGTGTGGCTTCTGGAGATCAATCCGCGGATATCCCAGGCGCATACCGATATTATTGAAAAGGTGCAGGGCATATCCCACCTGTCCGTCTTGGTGGATCTTGCCCTGGGGCGCAAGCCCATGCCCATGGAACGGAAGGGGGCATTTAACGTCGCCGGGCATTTCATGCTCAGAACCAGGGAAAGCGGCAGGATACTTCGTATTCCCAGTAAGGCGGCCATCGAAAAACTGAAAAAACGTCAACCCGGCACATACGTCAAGATTCCTGTCAGGCCCGGTCAGCATTTAAGGGAACTCCGGGGGCAGGACATGTACAGTTTCGAGATCGCCAACGTCTTTATCGGCGGGCGTGATCAGACAGAATTGCTCGACAGGTATGACGAAGCCCTTGCCGTGCTCCAGTTTGATATTGAAAAGGATCCCGATCCGGTTATATCATAGTACCCGTCCGAAAGGATGAGCCTGAAAAAAGCCGTCAAGGTTTGGGGGAAATCAAAAAGAGGATAAAGACTGGACATGGCACTATTTAATGGCGTTAACCATATGGCTCTGGTAACCCGCGATATGGAAATGACCATCCGCTACTGGCGGGACCTGCTGGGTCTTCGCCTGGTGGCGGGTTTGGGAGATGGGCGTTTCCGGCATTACTTTTTCGAGCTTTCGAAAACCGACATGGTCGCTTTTTTTGAATGGCCCGGGGTGGAACCCCTTCCGCTGAAAGATCACGGCGTACCGACCAAAGGACCTAAGGCCTTTGATCATGTACCTTTCGGTGTCGACACCGAAGAGGA
>SLPT01000332.1 GCA_007131845.1 Desulfobacteraceae bacterium
CAAGCTGATCAACGTTATCAAGGTAATCGACCTCACCGGAACCCAATACGTGCTGCGGGAAATGGCCCTGATCAAGGTCAACGCAAAAACGGAACACCGGGCTGAGATTCTGCGAATATCCGATATCTTCCGGGGCCAGGTGGTGGACGTGGGCTTCGACCACTTCACCGTCAAGATCACCGGGGACCCGGAGAAGATAACGGCCGTTTTGAACCTGTTAAAACCCATGGGCATCCGGGAAATCGCCCGGACCGGCTGCATCGCCCTGCCCCGGGAAAACGGCACTAAATAAACACAGACTAACATCGAAAGGAATGAAAAATGGCCAAGATCGATTTCGGCGGCGTCGTGGAAGATGTCACCACCTCGGATGAATTCCCCCTGGACAAAGCCAGGGAAGTGCTCAAAAAAGAAACCATCGCCGTACTGGGCTACGGCGTCCAGGGGCCGGCACAGGCTCTCAACCTGCGGGACAATGGCATCGATGTCATCGTGGGACAGCTCGAAGGAGATGAATACTGGGAAAAAGCCATCAACGACGGCTTTGTGCCGGGCGAAACCCTCTTTCCCCTGGAAGAAGCGGCAAAACGGGGCACCATTATCATGGAACTGCTCTCCGACGCCGGCCAGGTGGCAACATGGCCGAAGATCAAGCAGTGCCTGAACGAAGGCGATGCCCTGTTCTTCTCCCACGGTTTTTCCATTGTCTACAAGGATCAGACCGGCGTGATTCCGCCGGAAAACATCGACGTCATCCTGGTTGCGCCCAAGGGATCCGGCCGGAGCGTTCGTCAGAATTTTCTTGCAGGCAGCGGCATCAACTCAAGCTGGGCCGTTTTCCAGGACCATACCGGCCGGGCCACGGAAAGAACACTTGCCCTTGGCATCGCCATCGGCTCGGGCTACCTTTTTCCGACCAACTTTGAAAAAGAAGTGTTTTCCGACCTGACAGGGGAACGCGGGGTGCTCATGGGTGCGTTGGCCGGCGTCATGGAAGCCCAGTACAACGTGCTTCGGGCTAACGGACACAGCCCAAGCGAGGCCTTCAACGAAACCGTCGAGGAGCTGACCCAGAGCCTGATCCGCCTGGTGGACGAAAACGGCATGGACTGGATGTTTTCCAACTGCAGCGCCACGGCGCAGCGCGGCGCGCTGGACTGGGCGCCAAAATTCCGTGAAGCGGTAAAACCGGTGTTCGACGAGCTTTACAAATCCGTCGCCTCGGGCAAGGAAACCCAGCGGGTCCTCGATATCAACAGCGCCCAGGATTACAAGCAGAAGCTCGACAAGGAGCTTGAAGCCATCCGCGATTCAGAGATGTGGAAAGCCGGTGCGGCTGTACGGTCGCTGCGGCCGGAACGCAGAGGGAAGTAAGGGGAAGGCGGCCTGTTTTGCGGAAAACCGGGGAAGACGGAAATCAGAGAACGGAGGACCGGAGATTTCAGGGGTCCCGCATAACAGGCTGCCGGCCTTATCACCGGCTGCATCGAAAAGATATCCAAACGGAATAAGGGGTCAGGGCTGAAAATGGAGTCGATACAATTTTACGATACCACCCTGCGGGACGGCACCCAGGGGGAAAAAATCAATTTTACGGCCAATGACAAGCTGAAGGTCGCCTTGCGGCTCGACTCGCTGGGCATTCACTACATCGAAGGCGGATGGCCCGGTGCTTCGAGCAAGGACTGGGAATTTTTCCAGCTGGCCGCCGGCCAGCCGTTCAATAACGCGAAACTGACCGCCTTCGGCAGTACCCACAAACACGGGATCCGCCCCGAGGAAGATCGCCAGCTCAATGCGATTATCGAAAGCCGGGTCACCGTGGGAACGATTTTCGGCAAATCCTGGGATCTCCATGTCGAAAAAATCCTGGATGTCTCCCTGGAAGACAACCTGGCCATGATCCACGACTCCGTGGCCTACCTCAAGGAAAACGATCTGGAAGTCCACTATGATGCCGAACACTTTTTTGACGGCTACAAGGACAATCCCGAATATGCCGCCAAAAGCGTGGCTGCCGCAGCCAGGGCAGGCGCGGATGCCGTCGTGCTCTGCGATACCAACGGCGGCAGCCTTCCCCACGAAATCGAGCAAATCGTCGGCGAAATCCGCCGGACTATCGATGAGGCCGCAGGACGCCCCATCCGCATCGGCATTCACTGCCACAACGACGCCAACCTGGCCGTGGCAAACTCCATCGCAGCGGTACGCGCGGGCGCATCGATCCTCCAGGGAACCATCAACGGCTACGGGGAGCGCTGCGGAAACGCCGATCTGATATCCCTTATCCCCATCATGAAACTGAAAATGGGATATAAAGACTGCATCTCCGACGAAAATCTGGCGAATCTCCAGCGGGTATCGCTGTTTGTCAGCGAAACAGCCAACATGACACCCGTCAACAGCCGCCCGTTTACCGGGAAAAGCGCCTTTGCCCATAAGGGAGGGGTCCATGTGCACGCCATCATGAAAGAGCCCCGGGCCTATGAACACATCAACCCGGAGCTTGTGGGCAACCGGCGCCGCGTGCTGGTTTCCGACATGGGCGGGCGGAGCAACGTGGAATACAAGGCAAAAGAGCTGGGCATCCGGCTCGACCGCGCCGGCAGCAGCCAGATCATATCCGAAATCAAAAGGATGGAGCAGGACGGCTACCAGTTCGACGTAGCGGACGGCTCCTTCCGGATCATCATGGAAAAACTGTCCAACCAGTTTAAGCCGCATTTTGAACTGGAATCCTTCCGGGTGACCATCGAAAAGGACAAGGACCAGCCGGCCCATTCCCATGCGATGATCAAGATCAACGTGGACGGTGAGGAGGAGATCACGGCGGCCGAAGGAAGCGGCCCCGTGAGTGCTCTTGACAACGCGCTTCGAAAAGCGCTCTACCACGTTTACGCGGACATCCTTGACCCCGTGCACCTGGTCGATTTCAAGGTGCGGGTCATCGAGGGACGGGAAGGAACGGCTGCCCGGGTGCGGGTGCTGATCGAAACGCGCGACGAAGAAAGCATCTGGAGCACCATCGGCGTTTCCGAGGACATTATCGAAGCCAGCTGGCAGGCCCTGTCGGACAGCTTCCAGTACAAACTTGCCAAGATCAAGGGCGGCCCTGAAAACGGAGAAGCGTATGCATCTGCAGATGCACCTGGCAATGAACCCGGGAAAACGCAATAAAGCAGCCCGGCAGCCTGAATTGAGCCTTGTCACCAGGAGAGATCGTCATGAAAGAAAAAGTATATATCTTTGATACCACCCTGCGGGACGGCGAGCAGTCGCCCGGGGCCAGTATGAATACCGCCGAAAAACTGCGGATCGCCACGCAGCTCGAAAAACTGGGCGTCGATGCCATCGAGGCGGGATTTCCGGCCGCATCCGAGGGGGATTTCGAGGCCGTAAGCGAAATCGCCCGGAAGGTCGTCAACTCAGAGGTCGTCGCCCTGGCGCGGGCCTCCGTTCATGACATCGACCGCGCCTGGAACGCCGTGTGCCATGCCGCCCGCCCCAAAATCCACACCTTTTTGGCCACATCGGATATCCACATGGAATACAAGCTCCAGATGAGCCGGGAGGAGGTTCTCAAAACCGCCGTGGAAGCCGTGAAGTACGCCCGAACCTTTACGGAGAACGTCGAATTCTCCGCCGAAGACGGTTCCCGCAGTGATCCGGATTTTCTGTGCAAGGTGTTCGGGGCCGTCATCGAAGCCGGCGCCAAAGTCGTCAACCTGCCGGACACCGTAGGCTACGCCGTTCCCCACGAGTTTGGGCGCCTGGTCGAGTACGTGATGAAAAATACGCCCGGCATCGACAACGTGCGGCTGAGCGTCCACTGCCACAACGACCTGGGGCTCGCCACAGCCAACACCCTGGCGGCCATCCATGCCGGCGCCCGCCAGGCGGAGGTCACCATCAACGGCATCGGTGAGCGGGCCGGCAACACGTCCATGGAAGAGCTGGTCATGACCATCAACACCCGCCCCAATTACCTGCCGGTAACCACGGGCATCGAAACGACCCGGATTTACCGGGTGAGCCGGCTGGTTTCCATGATCACCGGCATCATGATACAACCCAACAAGGCGGTTGTCGGGGCCAACGCATTCGCCCACGAGGCGGGCATCCACCAGGATGGCATGATCAAGAATGCCATGACCTACGAGATCATGAAGCCCGAAACCATCGGCCTGACTTCCAGCCGGATGGTCATGGGAAAACATTCGGGAAAACACGCGCTTCGCAAGCATCTCAAAAACATGGGATACGATCTTTCGGACGAGGAGCTGCGGCAGGTCTTTGAAAAATTCAAGACCCTGGCGGACAAGAAAAAGGTGGTCCTGGACGAGGATATCGAGGCCCTGGTGAACGAACGCGTTCTGAGAACAGAGGACATCTACGGCCTGAAGTACCTCCATGTGAGCTGCGGCACCACGGTAATGCCGGTGGCCACGGTCGTTTTGAAGATCAATGACCAGGAGTACAAATGCACCGGCAGTGGGAACGGCCCCATCGACGCGGCCTACAACGCCATTACCGACCTGACGAAGACCCGTTCCACCCTGCTTCGCTTCTCCGTTTCCGCGCTCACCGGCGGAACCGATGCCCAGGGCGAGGTAACGGTGCGGCTCAGGGAGGATGATCTCATCGCGCTGGGGCGGGGGGCCGACCCGGATATCATTACCGCCAGCGCCCTTGCCTTCATCAACGGCCTCAACCGGCTG
>SLPT01000025.1 GCA_007131845.1 Desulfobacteraceae bacterium
TCGCCGCGAAAATTTTTTCCTAAATGTCAAGAAAAAAATTTAATTTTTTTGATTTTTTTTCACCGCCTTGTTCATGCAAAAACCTAACCGGACAACACTGATATTGGTTCAAAATTTGATGATTTCCTTCAAGAAGAAGGGATTCAGGCTGAGGTGACGACCCGGGCTTTAAAAAAGGTCCTTGCCTGGCAGATCACCGAAACCATGAAAAAAGAGGGACTGAGCAAAACGAAAATGGCGGCCAGAATGAAAACCAGCCGCTCTGCGTTGGATCGACTGCTTGATCCGGGAAATACTTCGGTTACACTCCAGACCATGGATCGAGCCGCTGCAGTTTTAGGAAAGAGGCTCCATGTTGAACTTATGGATGCTTAGGGGCTTCAGATCAATATTCCTTTATCCATCAACCTTGAACATTGCGTCAGGAGGCATGGTGTTCACCTTTTACTTGTAATCGCACTGGAGGCTATCCGGAGTGGGCGGCCCGTATGCGATGCAGCTCTATTTTGGCAAGATGCGCGGCGGCTTTGGTCATCGCCTGCTGCTGCATGCATACATGCGGGAGCCGCTTCCCACTCGGGATTGGTCCAGGGCCACTGGTTCAAACGGCTTTTGCCCGGTGGTGATTTCCTGGATCCGCTTTTTTAAGCCGTCCCTTATAATATTTCAGATAGAAATAGCCACCATTGCAAGCATTTCAATATTTTACTTTTTTTGCTAAAAAAATTTTCCGTACTGTGAAGAAATAAAATGCCCTGAACGCCGTTCAAAAGGCAACCTTCAGTTTCCGGATTTTATTATGAAAATTTTCGGGTGTGTTGGGTATAGTGTTTGGTATTGCTTTTTTGGACATAAAAAAAGGGGTTAAGAATGACTCTTAACCCCTTGATTTAATTATGGTAGCGGGGAGAGGATTCGAACCTCTGACCTTCGGGTTATGAGCCCGACGAGCTACCAGACTGCTCCACCCCGCATCATTTGAATTTCACAATCTAATTTATTTGGCGGTTCGTGTCAAGAAGGAATTATAAGTTTTTTTGATGCACCGGAATTACCGGCTTCATGTCTTTTCAGCAAGCGCCTTGACGCTTTCGGCGATTTCGCCGGCGTCTTTGCCTTCGGGGCAGCGGATCCGGATCGTTTTGGTCCGGCTGGCGGAACCGGATGCGATCTCCATGGACGATGCCGGGATCTTCAGCAGCCGGGAGAGAAACTTAAGGCACATGCGGTTGGCCGCATTGTCCACCGGCGGGGCGGTCAGTCGGATTTTAAGGGCGTTTCCGTGGCGGCCGGTCACCTTGTTCGCCGATGCCCGGGGCTGAACGTAGACTGTAAAGCGTATTTCGTCCGTTGTACTGTCGATCCGGAGCATGGCTCAGTTGGGACAGGCCGTTCGGGCGATGGTATCGAGTCCCCGATCGATTTCCTGTTTGACTTCCGCGTAGGTCCGCGTGACGGGAAATTCAGGGAACTGCTCGATTACGTTGTCGGGCGGCCGGAACAGAAACGCGGCGTCCGCCGTCTGCAGCATGCTGATGTCGTTGTAAGAGTCGCCGAAGGCGATCACATGGTAGTTGAGTCCCTGCAGGGCGAGGGTGGTTTTCTTTTTTCCGTCCTCCTGGCGGAGCCGGTAGCCGGCGATCCGGCCGTCCGGGGCTACTTCCAGGCTGTTGCAGAACAGGGTGGGGCGGCGGAGCTTCTCCATAAGCGGGCCCGCAAACTCCACGAAAGTGTCCGAAACCACGATGAGCTGATGGGAGGCCCGGAGCTCGTCGAGAAATTCAAGTGCGCCGTCGAGGGGATCGATGGTGGCGATCACATCCTGGATATCCTTCAACTTCAGGTTGTGCTCGTCGAGAATGGAAAGGCGCTTTTGCATCAGAACGTCGTAGTCCGAAATATCGCGGGTGGTGAGCCGAAGGTCGTTGATTCCGGTTTTTTCCGCGACATTGATCCAGATTTCGGGGATAAAGACCCCTTCCAGGTCCGAGCAGATTATGTGCATGGTGTTTCCTTGTATTTTATAATGAAACGCTTGGCTTGGGCGGAACTAGTGCCCCCCCTCCTCGATGCGGATGAGAACCGGCTCCTGGGTGGAAACCTCCAGTGCGGAGATTTCTTTCAATGCCTGCTTGACATGGGCCTCCCTGGCCCTGTGGGTAAGCATGAACAGAGGAACGCCGCCGTCGAGCTTTCTCTCGATCTGGTGCACGCTCTTGATGCTGATGTCGTGTTCGCCCAGGATGCCGGCGATTTTCGACAGCACGCCGGGGCGGTCGTACACCGTAAACCGGAAGTAATAGTGCGTGTCGACTTCGTCTATGGGACGGATCGGCACGTCGTGCACATGGCCGGGCTGGTAGGAGAGCATGGGAACCCGTATGCCGCCGCCTGCCAGGATGCCGCGGGCGATATCCCCGATGTCCGAGAGCGCTGCCGTGGCCGTGGGGAGCATGCCGGCTCCGCGTCCGAACAGGACGATGTCTCCCACGCCGTCGCCGGCTACGGTGACCGCGTTCATGGAACCAGAAACCGTGGAGAGCTGGTTGGAAAAGGGGACCATGGTCGGATGGATCCGGGCCTGAATCGCCCCGTCATCGTATTTGCTGATGGCCAGAAGCTTGATGACGTAGCCGCAGTCCCTGGCAAATTCGATGTCCATGGGCGTGATCCCGGAGATTCCCTCGATGTAGATATCGTCCAGATTGATACGCATGCCGTAGGCAATGGCCGATATGATGGCCAGCTTGTGGGCCGTATCGAACCCGCCCACGTCCAGGATCGGGTCGGCTTCCGCGTATCCCTTGTCCTGCGCATCTTTTAAGGCCTCGGAAAAGGCGATCCCCTCGTTGGCAATCTTGGTGAGGATGTAATTGCACGTGCCGTTGAGAATGCCCGTCACCGCCTCTATCCGGTTGGATACGAGCGTCTCCCGGAGGGTCTTGATAATGGGCATGCATCCCCCGACGCTCGGCTCGAACGTTAGGTTGACGCCTTTTTTCTCCGCATGCTCGAAGAGCGCATTGCCCTGTTCGGCTAAAAGCGCCTTGTTGGCGGTCACCACATGCTTGCCATTTTCGATTGCCCGGAGGATCACCTCTTTTGCGATACCCGTACCCCCGACCATCTCGGCCACGATGTCGATTCCGGGGTCGTCGGTTATCTCGAAGGGATCTGTCGTGAGTTGGCCGGGGGCAAAATCCATTCCCCGGTCCCGTTCGATATCCAGGTCCGCGCCTTTTTTTAAAACCAGATCCGCGCCGATCCGTGCGGATATCAAGTCCCTGTTGTCGTTCATGAGTCTGGCGATGCCGGTGCCGACCGTTCCCAATCCGACGATCCCGATATTGATTTGTTTCATATTCCGGCTGTTCCTTGTGATAAGCGTGTTCCCCTGAAAGCTGTCTTTACGATTTGGCCTGCAGCAGCTTCTTGATGCCGCGGGTGGCCTGGTTGGTCCGCATCTTGTTTTCGATCAAGGCGAAACGAACGTAGTCGTCGCCGTAGGATCCGAAGCCGATTCCCGGGGAGACGGCAACCTTTGCCTCCCGCATCAGAAACTTCGAGAATTCAAGCGATTTCATATGGGCAAACTGCTCCGGAATCTTGGCCCACACGAACATGGTGGCCTTGGGCGGCGGGACTTCCCAGCCGGCACGGTGCAGGCCGCTGATGAGCGTGTCGCGCCGTTCCCTGTAGAGTTCCTGGATTTCTCCCACGCAGTCCTGGGGGCCGTTGAGCGCAATGATCGATGCGATCTGCAGCGGTTGGAAAATGCCGTAATCGAGATAGCTCTTGATCCGTTTGAGCGCGCCGATGGCCTCCCTGTTTCCCACGCAGAAACCGATCCGCCAGCCGGGCATGTTGTAGCTCTTGGAAAGCGAATAGAATTCCACGCCAACGGCTTTTGCGCCCCTTGCCTGAAGAAAGGACGGCGGTTGATAGCCGTCGAACACGATGTCCGCGTAGGCGATGTCGTGGATCACGAAAATATCGTGCTCCTTGGCAAAATCCACGATTTTTTCGAAAAAGGCAAGATCCACCACTTCCGTCGTTGGGTTGTGGGGAAAGCAAAGAATCATCGCCTTGGGCTTGGGCCAGGTGTGCTTCATGGCGTTGACGAGGTTTTCGAAAAAATCGGTCTCCGGGCCAAGCGGTATGTAGCGTACATCCCCGCCGGATATGATTGCCGAAAAAGGATGGATCGGATAGGTGGGAGAGGGCGTGAAAACGACATCCCCCGGCCCCATGGTGACCAGCATCAGGTGGGAGATCCCCTCCTTGGCGCCGATAGTGACGATGGCTTCGGTCTCGTAATCGATGTCCACGTCGAAGCGGCGCTTGTACCAGTCCGCAATTGCCATTCGCAGCTTGCGGATGCCCATGGACGCACTGTAGCGGTGGTTGTGCGGCTTGCGCGCCGCCTCGATCATCTTGTTTACTATATGTTTGGGGGTACCCTGGTCCGGGTTGCCCATTCCCAGATCGACGATATCCTCGCCGGCGTAGCGAAGCTGCATTTTCAGCTCGTTGACGGCGGCAAAGACATAGGGTGGAAGCCTGTCCAGCCGGGCGAAGGTTTTTTTGTTCATTTCAAAGCCCCTTGCACATGAGAATTAGCGTAATTTTTTATGAATACAATACATGATAAGGGATGTCAAAAAAATTGTTTTGACATTTTCTGGCATTTCCTGTAGCAATGCCTATTTTTACAA
>SLPT01000196.1 GCA_007131845.1 Desulfobacteraceae bacterium
CTCTGCGTCCGGCTCAAATTTTAATCCTCAAAATACGCCCAGTATTCCTGCGGTTAAAATTTTCGCCGTCCTTGACCTTGACGAAAAATCCTGGTTTTCGTTCGGCCACTATAGTAGATCATCCGCCGCAAGATCTCAAGCAAATTTACCGCCCCGTCCGGAAATGTCCCTGAAAGCGATGGTATAAAGTCACATATCACTTACCAACACTGACGGCTTCGTAAAAAGACCAATATCTGCGTTACGCGCAATTTCTCAGAATTTCACGTACGCCAAGTACTCTGCATTCTTCGAAATTGCGCAAGCCTTGATCTTGAACTTTTTACAAAGCCTTCAGATCGCGACTTTTTACGAGTGCATCAACACTGATAAGCTGGGAAAAAGTCTTTTACAGGCGGTGTTAAGTAAAATCCGAGCCGGAAACCGATACGGTGGTGTGATCGAGATGGGGCAGATCGCATCCGCTTCCACAGCAATATTCAACCGCGAGGCAGGTGATTGTCCATAAGGACAATATCATTTTAAAAAGAGATACTGCTCCTGCCCCCCCTGTTCTCATCAAAATAATCCTTTTCACACGAAAGATCAAAAAAACGCACTTTAATTAATAATATATTGATATTATATATAAAAAAAATACTGTTTGCAGCATAAATTTATTGACTTGTTCAGCGAAACCGCTTATTCTTTTTTATAGCCTGTTTGACAAGTCAGATCGCTTTGCACCAACCGAAAAATCGCTCAGTAAAAAAGGGGCAAAGAGTGAAAGTCATTTCGATCAAACAGTTCATGAAACAAATCAACATTCCGGGAAAAAAAGAAATTTTTTTATACATCCGGATGTTTTACCCATTGCATAACCGATTATCACTTTTCCCCACAGTGTTCTCGTATATTCAACTCTCAAAAAAGGAGGGATGAATACGAATAATGCCTTGCCTTTGATGAACTTTGAAACATGATGCATTCGTAAAACGTCGCGATCCGACGCCTTTGTATAAAGCTCAGGATCAAGGCTTGCACAATTCAAGAAGATTTCAAAATACTTAAAATACTTGAAATTCTGATAAATTGTGCGCAGGCGCAGATATTGGGCATTTTACGAAGTCGTCAAACATGATGGACTCGTAAAAAGTCGCGATCCGACGGCTTTGTAAAAAGTTCAAGATCAAGGCTTGCGCGATTTCGAAGAATGCAGAGTACTTATCGTACGTGTATGTTTACAAGGCGTAAGCCGCAAATTCTGAGAAATCGCGCGTAACGCAGATATTGGACTTTTTACGAAGCCGTCAAACATGCTTTACGCAGCAGGCGGGTACACTGCCGCCATCTCCGGCAGCCCGCACTGCAACAAAGCAACCGGGAGGTACCAGGCGTCCGCTCCGCCCGCCATCGAGGCGGCATGAAGCGGAAAAAGCAGATGCCCGGACGATCCCATTTACCAAGAACAAACGGGAGGGAAAAGTGATGAATTGTTTCAAACGCCTTGGATGGAACCTGTTCATGGGACTCTGCGTCCTGGCCGTTTTTGCCACCGGCGCCGCCGCCAACGAAGTGGTCATTGGCTTTACGGGACCGCTGAGCGGGCCGGCAGCCCAGTACGGGCGGGACAATGTCGCGGGCCTCGAGATGGCCGTCAGGGATATCAACGAGGCAGGCGGCATTACCATCAACGGGGAACAATACATGTTCCGCCTGACAACCCTCGACGATCATGCAGATCCAACGGCGGCGGTCAACAATGCCAGGAGAATGCGCGACAGACAGGGTATTAAATTCATTTACAATCCTGTGTTTACCACCATCGCGCCCATGATGGCGATCAATCAGCAGCGCGGCTCGGAGTTTATGATGATGGCTTATACCAGCACCCCGGGGGTCGATGAGATCGACAACGACCTCACCATCGCCATCCCGCCTCCCTTTTCCGCCTACCTGCAGGCGTATTCCGAGGTGGCAAAGGAAAAAGGCTGGCAAAGAGGCGCGATGCTGGTGACCCTGGGCGCTTACGGTGACGACTGGCGCAACGCTTTCCGAGACTACTGGAGAAGCATCGGCGGAGAGATCGTGGCCGACCGCCCCGCCAATTACTATGCGGAAACCGACTTCTCGGCTCATCTGGCATCGGTGCTGGCGCGAAACCCGGACTTCATACTCATCGGCGGCCCATCCGATCCGACAGCCCTGGTCATCGAACAAGCCAGGGGCATGGGCTTTAATGGGGGGTTTCTTATCGTGGATCAAGCCAAACTCAACTATATCGAGCACCAGGTGTTCGGCGGCGACCTTACGCTTCTGGAAAACAGCGTCGGGGTTGCAAGAACGCTTAATATCGGTCCCTACGAAGTTATGGAAAAATTCCATAACCGTTACCGGGAAGAATATAACATGGAAAGCACATCGGAAAACGTTCTGAACTATTCCTCCGTTAAAATGCTGGCAAGAGCCATGGAGTACGCCCAGAGCATCGACGACCTCAAGGCGATCAAGGCCGCGTTCAATGAATTTCTTCCCATGGAGCCGGAAGAAAACCTGATCGCCTATGTCGGCATCGACGGCAGCCGTTTGCTGATTCCCGCTTCCATCCAGTATATCGAGGACGGTCAGTATGCAGATCCGGTCGCAAGCGTCTGGTGGCTAAAGGATGAAGCAGAGGCAAGGCATGTGATCGACGAGGTCATTCCTCAAACCGGTGCCGATTACCGGCATATCCCGCTTGAAGGGTACGCGAAATAACCAACCAGGATATTAAAAATCCTGCCGGGGCCCGTCCGCGCGGACGATGCTGTTCGGACAGATAAGCCCCCGGCAGGAACACGATCGATTTTAAAGGCAACGGGCATTCAGGAGCCGTTTCCGCCGATGCGCTCCAGCATGTCCTTTACCGCTGCCTTAAGCTGCCGGTCCCGGCCGGCCACCTCATCATCCGGCGTCTGTTCGACTTCCAGGTCCGGCATGGCGCCGTTATGTTCCATGTCGCTTCCGTCCGGCAGAAACCAGCCGCGAAACGGCCGGCGTACGGTCGCCCCGTCGATGAGGGTATGTCTTCCCGTCGAAATCACACCGCCATAGGTCTGCCGTCCAACCAGGGTGCCCCGCTCCAGGGTGGAAAACGCATGAGCCAGTATTTCCGCATTGGAATAGCTCTTTTCGTTTGCCAGCATATTGACGGGCAGTGTATAGCGCGGCGCATCGAGCCGGTCCTGCGGATAATGACCCGTTTTTCCGGGATCGGCCCCGACCGGTACGGTGTAGGCATGTTCCCGGGTCATGATGGACGCCAGGATACGATCCGTGGTATGGCCGCCGCCGTTGTTCCGAACATCGATGATCAAGCCGTCCTTTCCCTCGGCCGCCGCATAGAGATGTCCCTGGAATGCTTCCAGCGAGGCCTGGTTCATGGCCTGGATGTGAATGTAACCGATGCGTCCGCCGGAGAGCTCCGAAACCAGCCTGCGGCTTTCCTCCCTGAATGCGTCGTATCGCAGCCGCGAGAATTCGTCGTAGGCTACCGGACGAAGCAGCGCATGGTAGGATACGCTTCCGCGGCCAGCCTGCCGTGTAAATCCGACGATCACCTCCCTGCCGACCGTACCCCGCAAGCGACGTAACATGGAATCGTCCGGCCTGAAAGCTTCCATGTCGATGTCCGTTATGACATCTCCCACTTCCAGTCTCATGGGGCCGCGATCCGCCGGACCGCCCGGAATCACATCCACGACGCGGTATCCCGGACGCCCCCCCGGCAGGTCAACCCGTTCGTATTCGATCCCCAGACGTCCCGACGGCTCGCGAAGCGCCGATCCGGGCCCGGGGTTGGAAACCCCGGTATGGGATGCGGCCAGCTCCCCCATGAGCCGGTTGACGATATCGCTGAATTCACTGGCGGTTCGGGCGCGGCGAATCAACTCTTCGTAATCCGCCACCACGGCCGGCCAATCCAGGCCTTTCATGTCGGGCCGGTAAAAGCCCTCTTCCATCACGCGCGCGGCCTCGCGAAATTTCTGCAAAGACTGCTCCCGGAGGTCGATCCGGATGCGATCCGAGATATCCGGATGCCGATGCTCTCCCCCGCCAACCGGAACCACGCCTGCCCGGCCGTTTGCGATATAGACGACCCGCTCGCCGGTAATGCTGAGATGGGACACGTTGACCCGGGCTCCGATGCGGCGCCGCTCGCTTCCGTCCCATTTCACGGAGATCAGGCCCTCCGTGCCGGCGTTGAACACGTAACGGTTTCCGCAGGGGGTCATTTCGTTGCCGCTTTGGTGAACCGGTGATGCGGCAACCGCCTCCACCCGCCGCCAGGCATTTTCCAGGTCGTAGTCCTCAATGGGGATCGTTTTGCTTTCCGGCGGCGTCAGGGACCCGCCCGGAATCCTGACCGGCAGGGGGCGGCGCTTGCCGGCATCGGCGACCGTCTGATTGTAGTAGTCGATCCTTTCCCGGCGGGTCAGGGTTTCCATGGCCGGATCGAGATACACCCGGTAAAGATCGTAAGTATTGCCGGATCGATTGGAAAGAAAGCTAAGCTTCCTGCCGTCCGCCGACCAGCGGGGATTGACGTCGTTTCGGGGATGCCTTGTGATGTTAACGGGTTTTCGGGACCCATCGGCCGGCACGATGAAAATATTGGTGCTGAAATCAAGATCGTTCACGGCATAGGCAATAAAACGTCCATCCGGGCTCCAGCGCCAGTGAAGGCTGCTGTCCCA
>SLPT01000140.1 GCA_007131845.1 Desulfobacteraceae bacterium
ACCGCCGACACGGTGATTTTCAGTCACCTGCTCTACCGACTGAGCTACCTCGGCATCGATTGCCATTGTGTATAAAGAAAAGAGCGCACGCCTGTCAAGGACTTTTTTTCATATCGCCATAGATGTATTGTATTAAAGTGCATGCCGCGATGGACGCGGTTTCGGCCCTAAGGATCCGGGGGCCCATGGATGCGCTTTTAAATCCGGCTGCTTTTGCCTGCTCGATTTCCCCGGATGAAAAGCCGCCCTCCGGGCCGATCAGCACGAGAATCTTCAGCGGCTTTCCCGGGAAAAGGGCATCAAGGGATTCCGTCTCCTCCTCCCAGAACACGACCTTGCCGTCGTAGGACTCCGGGTCTTTTAGCAGTTCTTTCATGGGCCTCGGGCGTGAAATTTCTGGCAGCATGGACAGGCCGCACTGCTTCAGGGATTCGATGGCAATGGCCTCCCAGCGGCGTCCTCGCTCCGCAAGCCTTTTTTCATCGGGACGCGCGACGGAGCGTTCGGAGAAAACCGGAATCCACCGCGAAATACCAAGCTCGGTGAGATGCCGTATAATGGTGTCCATCTTTTTTTCCTTAAGAAATCCCTGGGCAACCACCAGTTCCAAAGGTGATGTGGCCCTGGAGAGGATTTTTCCGGTGACGGAAAAGGTTGCCGTATCGCGGGACAGGTTTTCGATCACGGCCGGGTATTCATATCCGGATCCGTCAATCAGCACCACCTGGTCTCCGGGGCCGTGACGAAGCACTTTCTGCATATGCCGCACATCCGGGCCGCTGATTTGCGGTCTGTCTTTTTGCATTTCGGACGGATCCGCGTAGAATCTGCGCATGGTTCTTTTTCCTGTGACAGGGTATAAAAATGGGTTTCTGCAACCGGTATTCTGATGGAAAATCCGGATATTTGCAAGCATTTGATTTGATTTTGCAAAGCAAGGTATGGTAGACATAATGGTGATCGGCAAAGCGCTTGACACCCTGCAGTGGTTATGCTACTAACAAAACATAATAAATTGAGCAAGTTTCAGATTTGCTAACCATTTACCCTTTTTGATTTCAGGAGTCGTATCCATGGTTGAAAAACAAGATATTGAAAACACAGTTGATCAAGCCATCGGCGAAAGCGTTCCGGCTGCGAATAAGAGGCCTGAAATCGTTGATCTTTCTTCTCTTCTGGAGCCCGAAGCCAATGAACCCGTGGATCAGATCATCGATCTTTCCGAACTGGAAAGCGCCGGTGCAGATGCTGATGAAGAAATCATGGACTTGGCTTCCCTGGGAGGGGATGCTCCGGAAGACAATGATTCCGTTCTTGAATTGACGGAAGACTTGCGGGCCGAGGATTCTGAAATCGAGAAGGAGACTGACGGGGTATATGAAGAGGATCTCTCCCTCGATCTCGATGCAACCGACGAAGAAGAATTCTCTCTCGATGATGACAGCTTTTTCGACCTCAGTGAAGAAGCCGGGGGCGAAGCGGACCTGGATGCCGGATTGGCCGAAGATAATCCACTGGACGAGGCCCTTGGTGAACCCCTGATCGATCTTGAGCTGGATGAGGAGTCCGAAGAGGATTTTTCCCTTGAAGACGAGTCTGATTTCGAGCTTACCGATGAGTTTGATCTCACTGAAGAAGCCGGACAGGCCGATATTGAAATGGATCTTTCACTTGATCAACCCCTTGATGACTCCCTTGATGACTCCTTGGGTGAACCAATGGATCAATCGGAAGAGGAAGACCTGCTGGAACTCGATGACCCGGTCGATCTGATCTCCGATATAACAGACGACGAGGCTGTTTCCATGGCGGAAACCACCTCGGAGGATGCAGCCGTGGAAGATCTCGACGCATTGCAGCGGGATGGACAAACAGGCGATACGGAAGAAATTGAAGAAATCGAAGAAGTCGAGGAAATCGTAGAAGTTGAAGAAGTTGAAATGGACCTTGCCGATATGCTCGACTCCGATGAGGAAATCGATGGGGATGCGGATTCAGGAGAAGAAGAGGAATTTTCCCTTGAGGGTTTTTTCGAAGAGGAAGATGAGGCCGCATTCGCAGGGGAATCCGAAACCCAAACCCAAACCGAAGAACCGCCTGCAGCCGATGCGTTGGAGGAGGAACTGCTGGACAAACTGGATCAATATTTCGGGGTGGATGAGGATGCACCCGAAGAAGAATCTATGCAGCCGGAATCAGCAGAGCTGGAGCCGGCTCATCCAGAGCCAGCAGAAGCGCCGGAACCTGCTCGGTTTGCGACGCCCGGATCCACCACCGTGGATTCTGAAAGTGCCTTCCGGTTAACCCAGGATCAACTGGAAGAGGTTGTCCATCGCGTGATTGATCAGAAGTTCGCGGAAAAGATCGATCAGGCGATGGATGAAGCCATTTCCCGAAAAATATCCTCCGAATTTGATGCTATTAAAACAGCGATTATCGAATCCTTAAAGATCCGATAGCAGAAAGCATCGGCCGCTGCCGGGCGTCACACGGTGATGCACTCGTAAAAGTCGGGGGCTGAAGGCTTTATAAAAAGTCCAAGATTAAGGCTTGCTCGATTTCGTAGAATGCAGTGTACTTAGCGTAAGTGTATGTCTACAAGGCGTAAGCCGCAAATTCTGAGGAATCGCGTGCAGGCGCAGATATTGGACTTTTTACGAAACCGGTATTAGCGGAACCGGACGGAATAACCAACTCAGAATAAGTGGGGATTGTATTTCTCAATCCCCATTTTTTTTGCTATAGAACCCAAAATAACATTGATGCATTCGTGAGAAGTCGCGATCGGACGCCTTCGTAAAAAGCCCTGTTTCTGCGTTGTCAGATCCCGGCTTTGACGATGCCGTCACGATTCTATTGTGATAACAAACAGGAACCGTTTCCGGAGTACCGAGAATCATGTCCGACAATTCGCTCAAGAAAGGCTATGAACCCGGCGAAGTGGAAAAGCGATGCTACCAGCGCTGGGAATCCGAAGATTTATTTTCCGCCAGGGAATCATCGGAGAAAAACCCGTATTCGATTGTTATTCCGCCGCCCAACGTTACCGGCGTCCTCCACATGGGCCATGCCCTGAACATCACCCTTCAGGATGTTCTTTGCCGCTATCAGCGTCTTTTGGGTAAAAACGTATTGTGGCTTCCGGGAACCGATCATGCCGGCATCGCCACGCAGAACGTCGTTGAGCGGGACCTTGCTGCAAAAGGGCTCGACCGCTATGGTATGGGAAGGGAACAGTTTATCGAGGCGGTCTGGCAGTGGAAGGATAAATATGGCCGTACGATCATCGATCAGTGTAAGCGGATGGGTGCATCGTGCGACTGGAACCGCGAACGGTTTACCATGGATGACGGGCTTTCCCGTGCCGTCCGCAAGGTGTTCGTCGCTCTCTACGAGCAAGGACTCATATACCGGGGGTCTTACATCATCAACTGGTGCCCCCGGTGCCGCACCGCGCTGGCAGACATCGAGGTGGAGCACGAAGAACACGACGGGCACCTCTATCACATCCGGTATCCCTGGCCGAAAGGGGGCGGTGGGCCTGTAGTGGCAACCACACGGCCCGAGACCATGCTGGGCGATACCGCCGTGGCGGTACATCCCGAAGACGAGCGGTATCAGAATCTGGAAGACGAGCGTGTGATCCTCCCCCTTACAGGCAGGGAAATACCCGTTATCCGGGACGATTACGTGGATATGTCTTTTGGCACCGGCGCGCTTAAGATCACACCGGCACACGACCCCAACGATTTCGTGGTGGGCGAGCGGCACGATCTACCCAGCCTGAAGGTAATCGGAGATGACGGTGTCATGACCGAAAAGGCCGGAAGCTTCGCCGGACTCGACCGGTTTGAATGCAGAAAGCGGATCGTTGAGGCCCTCGAAAAAGAAGGGCTTCTCGTAAAGATCGAGGATCACGCCCACGGCATCGGGCATTGCTATCGCTGCCAGACGGTGGTGGAGCCCAACCTGTCTCCCCAGTGGTTCGTGCGCACGCGGCCGCTTGCGGAAAAAGCCATAGCAGCGGTCCGGAAGAACAAAACACGCGTCATTCCCGAAAAATGGAAAAACGATTATTTCGTCTGGCTCGAAAACGTCCGCGACTGGTGCATATCCCGCCAGATCTGGTGGGGGCACCAGATCCCTGCCTGGACATGCGCGGCGTGCAAAGAGATCATCGTTTCCGAAACCGATCCGGACACGTGCACCGGGTGCGGCAGCCAAAACCTCATCCGGGACGAGGATGTGCTCGACACATGGTTCAGCTCCGCCCTCTGGCCGTTTTCCACTTTGGGGTGGCCGGAGAAAACCCGCCTTTTGGATACGTTTTATCCGACCTCGGTGCTGGTGACCGCCTTTGACATCCTTTTCTTCTGGGTGGCCCGGATGATGATGATGGGCCTTCATTTCATGAAGGAAGTCCCGTTTCACGACGTCTATATTCATGCGCTGGTTCGAGACGAAGACGGACGGAAGATGAGCAAATCCACCGGAAACGTCATCGATCCCATCAGCGTGATCGAAAATTACGGCACCGACGCCCTTCGCTTCACTCTGGCAGCGTTTGCCGCCCAGGGCCGCGATATCAAGCTTTCGGAAAAACGGATCGAAGGCTATCGCCACTTCATTAACAAAATCTGGAATTCCGCGCGGTTTGCCTTTATGCACATCGACGAAGGC
>SLPT01000079.1 GCA_007131845.1 Desulfobacteraceae bacterium
AAATCGGACGGCGAGGTCATGCGGTTCTGCCAGTCCTTCATGCGCGAACTCTATCGGCACATCGGGGCCGAGACCGACGTCCCCGCCGGCGACATCGGCGTCGGCGCACGGGAAATCGGTTATATGTACGGGTATTACAAGAAAATCCGAAACGAGCATACCGGCGTATTGACCGGGAAAGGCCTCGAATACGGCGGCAGCCTCATCCGTCCCGAGGCGACCGGCTACGGCACAGTCTATTTTGCCCAGGAAATGCTGACAACCCGGGGCCGGGACTTCAAAGGCAAAATTGTCGCCGTCAGCGGTTCCGGCAACGTGGCCCAATACGCCATCGAAAAAGTCAACGAACTGGGAGGAAAAGTCATTTCCGTTTGCGATTCGATGGCCACCGTCATCGATGAGGCGGGAATCGATCCGGACAAGTGCTCCTATATCATGGAACTCAAAAATATACATCGCGGCACCGTCCAGGAATACAGCGAGAAGTACCCGTCCGAATGCTTCCTGAAGAAAAATGTCTGGGATGTCATCCGGGAAAAATCCATCAAGGTCGATATCGCACTTCCCTGCGCCACACAAAACGAAATCGATGAACAAAATGCAAGGGCCCTTGTAGAAAACGGCTGTTACTGCATTGCTGAAGGAGCCAATATGCCCTCCACGCCCGAGGCTGTCCGCGTATACCAGGAAAGCGGCATTCTCTACGGCCCCGGGAAAGCCGCCAACGCGGGCGGCGTAGCCACCTCCGGCCTGGAGATGAGCCAGAACAGCCTCAAGATGTCGTGGACCAGGGAAGAGGTCGATCACCGGCTCATGCAGATAATGAAAAGCATCCACAAATCCTGCCTGGACGCATCCGAAGCCTACGGCCGGAAAGGCGATTACGTGACAGGTGCAAACATTGCCGGTTTCGTCAAGGTTGCCAGGGCGATGATGGCTTATGGCGTGGTATAGCAGGCACATCTTCCCCCATCCGTACAAACCCTCCTGGAAATTCGCTTTTCGCTGATCGGTACCGCAGCCGGGCAATCCGGCTCCGGTACCGATCAGCAAAAATAAAACCGCCGGAGATCAGGGATACTAAAGAGTATAGGGACAGCCTGAAAGGAAGATCCGGGGATCTATTCGATGAAGCAGGCGACCCGGCGGGCAACGATATCCGCCCGGAGAAAAGCGTTTTGCTCTCTGGTATCGATCACCCGGATGACCCGGTCATAAGGGCTCACATCGGGTATGACCGATTCGATAATGTTGGGCTGCCGGGCAATCCAGTCCGTGTTGAATGTCACGGACGGCTTTTCCGGATAAACGGCAACGTAAAAGATTTCCGCCTCGATAAGATCCTGAAAGAAATGGCTGCCAAAGGAAAGATCCGGCACGAGACTGCCGTCCTTGTAGCTGATTTCCCCGATGGCCGCAAAATTGTTGATCTCCGAGAACCGGACCGGAACCCCCATGTTGGGCGAATGCGTCCCCCAACGCCCCGGCCCCAGCAATAGTGTGGGCATCTTCTTTCTGTCCGCAAACTGCCTGTTGAGCTGTCCCACCAGCCGTCCCACCGAATAGCGCCGGGAAACCGAAAGGGCGACGTATTCCTCCGGATCGATGCAGATGATCCCGGAAAGCGGAATCGATACGCTGCCGCCCATGAAGTCTCCGGCGGTTTGTATAATGAGCCGCTCCGGCTCGATCTCGTCCGGTATGCGCACGCGCTTCCCCGGCCCCGCAGCCTGAAACGGTCGGCACTGAACGACATTGACCTGGACGTTGCCGGCATGGTTGAAATTGACCGTAAACTCGATGTCCACGGGGGTTTCATAGACCCTTTCGAGGCAATCCAGCATTTTCTGCATGATCGTAACGAAAGGGATTTGAGTCAGAAAATTATCCAGCGTAAGGATCCATATTTCCCGCGCCGGGCGCCCCATGCTTCGCAGCTTCTCTTCGCTTTCAAAATCGCGGAAGCCCGCCAGATCGAGCCGGAGCGCCGGAACCCGCTGCTTCAGATCCGCAACGGAAATCGTCTGAAGCAGATTTTCGTCCAGTTTCAACAAATCCACGTTACGCTGGCTATACCGGCGAAGATGATCCATATCGGACATTGGCTTGGACAGGGGGTTGTCCAGAGCCACAATCCGGGGGTAATCGGTTTCCACGCGGTTCACCGCCCGGGTGCCCAGGCCGTATACCAGCCGCAGCATACCGGCTTTTTCATCCATCGATTTCTTCCAGATAAACGGGTTTCTCGAAAGACCCACGCCCGCAAATTCCGGGAAAAAATAATTATCGCGGTAGGAACCGGAAACCCTTTGCACCAGAAGCGCCATCTGCTCGTCGTGACGGTCGAGACCCCTCTGTCGCCGATACTCCAGGGCATCGACGTTCATGGTGGAGGCGAAAATCTTCCGTACAGCTTCCTCGAACTTCTCATAGCGCTGTTCCGGGGAACCCTGGTTGACGCAGAAAAAGCTCTCGTACTTTCCGGCAAAAGCACTGCCGAATGCATCCTCCAAAAGCGAGGAGGATCGGACGATAATGGGGGACTGCCCGTAGTATTCCAGCATGAGTTGAAACTGCTCCCGGATCTCTTCCGGAAACGATCCGCCGAGCAGCTTCTCCCGGAGGCGGGCGCCTTTTTCAAAATAGCCGTCGCGGGTTTTATGGGCCATGAAAAGCTTCCACCAGCCGTTTTGGACAATATACGAATAAAACACGTCCGAACCGATATAAAAGGAATCATGGTGCTCCAGGACCGAGGCGGTTTCAAACGGCTGCTCTTTCGCCAGAATCTTGCGGGCCAACCGCATTCCAAGGGATTTTCCGCCGATATAGCCGGTTCCGATCAGTCGCGCCTTGATTTCAATGAGATCTTCAAGGGTCATATACCGCCGCACCAGATCGATAACGCGTTTTTCCCTGGATAGCAGTATCCTGGAGAGCCGCTCCACCATGTCGGCTTTTTCTTCAGACGCCGCCTCCGGATCATCACGCAACTTTGCTGCTTCGATGAACAGGCGATCCCAGTAGTCGAGATGCCGGTGCGCTCCCACGGTCTGGCGATTGTAAAGACTGGAAAACAATTCGGTGGCCTCAACCGAGTTGATTACCGGCTCCAGCTTATCCTTCTGCCGGATGTGGGGAAAAAACATGGTAGGAGAATAGCGGTGCTGTACTTTAACGGGATGCACGCATGTCTTGTCCCGGTAGGAGTAGACATCGATCAGCACCTGGGTGGTCTCCCGGATCCGGGCGATCGCCTTGAATGAGTGCCGGTCCCGCAGGATGCCGAAATAGGCGATCGTATTGAGCTCATAGAGATATGGGCAGGTGATGTAGAAAAAATCGCCGATCATCAGGTCTGTCGCCCACACATGCAGCAGGTCCGAGAGCATGTCAAACACGTAGAAAACATCTCTGCCTTCCGACGTGACAATATCGTGGATCGCCGTGGAAAACGACTCGAAACCCCGATCGGTCGGGAGGCGGTAAACGACAATGCCGTCTTTTTCCTCCAATACGCGATGATGCCTGGCAAAACGAAAGTAGACGACCCGTTCGCCGGATGAAACCGCACGGCCGGCAAAGGCCGCGGCAAGACGCTGGTAGTCGTCGAAAGCGTCGACCTGCCAGACCACGTTGTCTCCCCTGCGCAGGTGGTCGATAACGGCATCGAGGCTCTCCCAGCCAGTGCTGACCCGGGATATATACGACATGAAAAGACGTCCTCCTTTCTGTCAGAAAAACGGCCCCGTATCGGCAGACACTATACGCTGCGATCCGGTCCAATGTTACAATAAACCGAAAAAACGCCGGATACAAAAATTATTAGCAAAAAAAACGGGGCGCCGTAACAACGACGCCCCGTAAACTTGTTTTTAGTCTGTTTTCTCTCCGTTTCCGGTCTGGCTGCTATTCTTTTGCTTCCCGCTCGGAATAGTCGGTATAAGCCACGGCCACGGTACGATAGACCAGGTGAGCCAGCTTGGAAAACGGCAGAAACGCGAACAGGTGGAATACGAACATCAGGTGAATGAAGTAAACCACGTAGGTCGTCAGCTCAAATCCCGCCAGGCGGGTAAACTGCGCGAGCATGCCGGAGACGCCCAGACCGATGACGATCCAGAGCAGGTACCAGTCCTTGTAGGTTGAAATCTCATCCGTTTTATCCAGCCGCTGCTTGTAGAGCATGATGCCGCCGATGATAAGGGCAATGCCGGCGATATTGGCCAGGATCTTGAAAGGATGGATCTGCGGATAGGGGCCGTGGATGCCCAGCCCGTAGAGATGGATAAAAAATACGCCCGTTACCACGGCCAGGGCAATGAAAGCAAACAAGACCATCATGTGCGGAGTGGCCCGGTTGTTATTCTCGCCGCACTTTGAAAACCGCTTGTGCTTAAGGATCTCGGGGATTACCCGGACCAGGGAGGTCAAAAAAGGCTTGAGTTCGAGCTTTTCCTTTTTGGTCTTTCCTTCAGCCAGCGCATTGGCGTGGATATCCGCGACAAATCGCTTCAGGGCCAGGGCGAATATAGCGACCGCCCAGATGGAAAGCGGAATGAAGATGAGGTCCACGAACCAGTGCGAAAAGAAATCGCCATGGGAAATCGGGCCTGCGGTATCCGGGGAGAAATTGAGCCATTCGACACCAAAGAGCCTAAGCCCGTAGCCGAT
>SLPT01000253.1 GCA_007131845.1 Desulfobacteraceae bacterium
ATGACCGGCCCTGCTTTTGCCGCTGGAACCTTCCCTGGCGGTAGAGGTTGACCAGCACCGAATGGCAGCGGCATCGGAGTATATCGCCAAGTTCTTCGGCGGTCATACCGGCCTGGCTTTGCTGGATAAGGGCGACAATGGTGGCGGTTAGCGGACCGGCTTTGGAAAAACCGATATCCTGATAAAACCAAAGTCCCTTGCGATTGAAGCGGGGGATCGAACAAAGCGTGTACCACACGCCGTTGTGCGTAAAGCTGCTGTGGTAACCGGTTTGAGATAAAAACCGCCTGACCGATGGTACGGCATATTGCAGTGCTTCTGCCATTGCATCGATCCTCCAGCAGGGTTGCTGCTCGAATAAAGCAAGCATGTCTTGGATTGGCTTCGGGGATGATGCCATAACGGCCTCCTGATAAAGTATTGCATGGTTGCTCAACAGGCTTCTTGCTATGCAATGCTTTATCAGAAAAAATATGAGATGGCAAGCCTTCGTTCTGGACTTTTAGAACGGATTCGCTGCCATAAAAACCATGTAAAATTGGTAATATAAAAGCTTATGGGTATTTAGGGTAATTTATTTAACTACACAAAACTGACTTGATTTTATGATCAAGTATGGCGCTTTTTATGTGGATAAGTTATTGATTTTTATATATCTAACTGTTTTTTGAAATCATAGCCAAACTTGTGTTTGGCAAATAATCTGTCCGATTTACTATAATGCCCGTAGGATGTGACTATGAGACTGACAGAGGTGTTACAATTCAGGCTCGGGTGTAGCCGATGTGAAAAATTCGTTCCTCCGGCGCAATGTTATTGGATCGGATATATTCCCTGAGCCGGCCGCCAACCTTTTTGGGATGAAAACGACTTCATTTTGTCGGCCGTTCTTGGGACTGACCAGGAACATTTTACAATCTTCGACATCCATCATGCTGAGCTTCAGAACTTCACCGATCCGCACGCCTCCCCTGGCCATCAACTCAAGCATCAAGCGTTTCCTTGGATTTTCGGTTCTGAATATGATTTCGTCAACTGCATCCCTTTCCAGGATGATCCACTGGCGACCCTTGGCATGACGAAATGTCTTTTTCAGGACTGCTGTTTCGTAAGGGTTCACAAATGACGGATCTGAAGAGTTTCTTGCAAAATTGAAGAGGGTTTTAAGCAACGTGTACTTGTAGCGCTTGGTGGATTGTTTCTGGTATCTTGGATCAGAAACTGAAGGATGTGATTCGAGGTGATGCTGTCCAGCTCCTTTCCTTGAAAAGGGGAATTGAGCCTTTCCAGAAAAAGATTATAATTCTTGACTGTATTTTTTTCCCGAGTTGATTTTCTGATACTCCATGGAGTTTGCGATGGCTTTTGAAAGCAACATGACGCCCTCCTTTTTGATTGCAGATTTAAATTCCTCCGGATACGGCTACTATTAGAAAGAGTAACATGGCAGATTCAAAGTGCAAATTCCGGAAGACCCGGGAATGTTGTATTCCGTGGCAAGTTATTCTGCACTCTTGGAACCTTAAAATAAAAATAAGCTCAGTGTCAGGCTTAATCAGATCTATCTCAATTTGCCTCTTAACCCCGGATCGTTTGCAATAATTCAGCATATGAGACAGATTTTGTGAGAAATACATCTGCCCCTGCTTCTATCATGGTCCGGGCAATGTATTTATCTTGGTACATCGACAGAACGATTACTCGCACACTGGGTAATTCCGTCTTGATTTGTCGGGTTGCTTCCACGCCGTTTATTCTGGGCATTGATATGTCCATAACAATAACGTCCGGATTGAATTTCCGTGCCAATTCCACAGCTGCTTCGCCATCGGATGCCTCACCCACCACGCAGATATCTACCTCATTTTGAACTAAACTGACAAGTGACTGGCGGAATATTTTGTGGTCGTCAGCGAAAACCACTCGCGTTTCTGTACCAGGAGCGAAATTCGTTCCTATATTATCGTTTTTCGACTGAATTGCCGACATGTTACTTTCCTATCATCTCGGGAATAACCAAATTTCTTAGTTGCCATCTGGGTTTTTGTAATCTAAGTAATCAGGCATTTTATTTCATACAACTCAATGCATGGCTTGGGCCTTAACAAGCGGCTGTACTTGAGAACGTCGTGGCAAGTAGAGCTCGGCCTGGACCCGGATTCAGACGGAATAGGAGATCCCGGGTGTTCCTTATACTTTTCGGATACTTTTACAAAAAAATAAAACGCATTAAAGGATTTTTATTAAAAAATTGGCTTTGTGCCGAAAAGTCGAATAGCAAAAGACTTTCAAACTACACCAGCAAACCTGGCTAACAGGATCAAAAGACACGCCTCTTGCTATACAAGGCTCGGTTTCCGCAAATTGCACAATGCTATCCCACGGCCTGCCCTGAGAGCATCCAAATTTGAGAGAATCACGAGGTATATTTTTAAGCATGCGGAACACCCCAAAGCGATAAATCCCGGGATCCGGGACAGAGCCCCGGATTAAGATCAGGCCAAATCCGGATTTAATTGACCTGGTGGAGCTGACTCCCTGGGAAATAATCTGACAAAGCTCGCCAGGGGATTTTTGCCGGCAACCGCCTCGCGCCATAGCAAACGACGGCTTGGCTAATGCCGCCCCCCTATGAATTCATCTATAAAAAAATGCCCGGCACCTTATTGTTCGGTCCGGACATTGTGGCATGACCTACTCAGCAAGAGTCCGGCAAAGGACTCTTGCACCCCTCCTGATTATCAATGATCCGCCTGGGCCGACCGAAAGGGCAGGGAAAGTCAAAGCTGGATCTGCACAAAGATGAAATCAAAAAACGGTTGGATACACAAAATTTGCCGAGCCCTGATGATAAGCACGGTTTCTCCTGCGTCGGTTATAAGCCCCGGGGATCAACATTATCAACTGGACAGTTCTGCCCCTAATGTTGCTACAGAGGGGGTGATGCTTCAATCATAATCCGACCGCGAAGCAAAATGTTGCATTTGCGCATCGAGCTCAGCTCCCAGCAGGATCACGAAGGCGGTGATGTAAAACCACATGAGAAGGATAATGACGGCACCAATGGAGCCGTACGTTTCGTTAAAACTGCCGAAATGGCTGACATAGAATGAAAAAAGCGCCGAAGCCGCGATCCAGAGGAGTGTCGACACCGCCGATCCCCAACTGATCCAGCGGAATTCGGGCCGATCGCGGTTAGGCGCATAGCGGTAGAGCAGCGCCACACCGATGACAACGAAAGCGGCCAGCAACGGCCAGCGCAGAAGTGTTATCCCCATACTGATAGGGCTCGGTAATCCGAGCAGGTTCAACAATATGGGTATGGCCACGATGAAGCCCAGGGAGACTATCCCAAACAATATGGCGCCAAAGGTGAGCATCAACGCCACGGCATTGAGTTTGATGAACCCGCGGCGTTCTTCTATGCTGTAAACAATATTCAAGCCGATGATTACTGCCTTGATGCCCCTGGCCGCGCTCCACACCGCCAGCACAATGCCAAACAGTGCGCCAAAGCCAAGGGCGCCGCTCTGGCCGGAAGTAGCGACTCGCGAAAGTTGTGTCTCCAATATGTCCATGGCTTGCTCGGGAGCCACGCGGCCCATGGCATCCGATAGTTGCTGAATATGCGCCGGATCGGCCACAATGCCGTAAATCGCCACCAGGGCGCCGATGGCCGGGAAAACGGACAGCAGCATATAAAACGCCACCCCCGCGGCCACAATGGATAAATTGTCCCTGCCGATCTTATCCCTTGTACTGATCAGGATCTCTTTCCATCCCCGATTGGGCTGACGCGAAGGCTTGCTTTGTCGTGAAGTCATTTGACGAATTCCTCCGTACTGCGTAATCCACGTACTCCGGGGACGTGCTCCCTTCCTGGTCCTGTATCTGCCGAACTCGGGATGGCGGTAATCCTTTTCCTACGGCAGCGTCACAACAAGGCGGTCAGTGATGTCTTCTATGGCAAGGAAAACAAGTCGCTTTTTTCCGGATTTTCTTTGAATCCGGCGGGCATTGAGACGCATGGTGCGTCTGCCGGGGTCGGCAAATTCGTGCTCCACTTCATGGTATTGTCAACCCAGCTGCTGGCCTCATCATCACTGATCTTTCCAAGATACCGCTGGGTCGTGGAAAGATTGGCATGCCGGATCCATCCCTTAATAGTAGTGGTGGTATTCATCCGGTTGGCCCACTGTGACCTCATGGCCCTGACTTCGCAGCGTCCGGATATTGGCCTGGGTTACCATGTGGGCATGGCCGCCGCCGAGCAGGATCAGTCGCTTACCCATGACCCCTTTCCTTATTACCTTTGCATCCGGGAGTATAAAAACCTTTTCAGCTGACCTGATCCAGGAGTCTACCAAGCTGAACCAAATGGGATTTCTCCTCATCCGGAAAACGTCTTTATCATCCTGTCAAGTGACTCACCCCAGTCCCAGGGTATGGCTATGGTTCTGGCCAACACCATGGTCGATGAGGGGGCTACCGTGGACGTCCTGCTGTGTGATGCAGCCGGCGATATGGCCCTGGCTCAGGGGGACGGAAAACCCAAGCTTGCTCCCAGGGACGTTACGCCCGGGAAGCTTCTTGGGGCCCTGATGGACAAGGGAGCGTCTGTCTCTGTCTGCGCACTTTATCTTCCCAACAGCGACTATACGGA
>SLPT01000050.1 GCA_007131845.1 Desulfobacteraceae bacterium
AGGCTTGCGCGATTTCGAAGAATGCAGTGTACTTGGCGTACGTGTATGTTTACAAGGCGTAAGCCGCAAATTCTGAGAAATCGCGCGTAACGCAGATATTGGACTTTTACGAAGTCGTCAAACATAAGGGCCTGGAGGATTTTTTTGCACAGGAAGAAAGAAAGCCTGAAACGATGCTCCATGACCATCATTCATCACTTGGCGGCGAATCAGGCGCTTAATAGCGACCGGAAATAAGGGCTAAAGACCGGATTTCACACCGATGACCGACAACACCATGGACAGCGGGACAATCGATGAGCAGGAAAAACGAGGCATTCGAAGGAACCTATCAATATTACCTGTCGCGGATGCGCGGGCTTTCTCTTGAATCGATAGCCGGCAGACTCGGTGCGGCGTTCAAAGACAACCACCTGGAAATCCCCCTGTTGAACAGTAACTATCTCGTTTCCCATGACGAAATCGTCGATACTTCCGGAAACAGGCCCTACCTGGATATTTGCGTAATTTTAAGCCGCTATATCCTGATGTGTCCGCCTGCTGCACCCGCTGAAAGCGGCTGGGCGAACTTCCGGGACTTAAAGGACACCGCCCCGCTGATCGGCTATTTTGCAAAGGACGTAGAGCAGACCATCGGGCGCTGTTTTTCCGGAAAGGCAGATGATTTGAAACATGCCGGCGCCGCACTGGGCGGGTATCCACCGAATCTGGATGTTCGCTACGATATCGGTCTTTGCTTCGATGCACTGCCGAAGGTGCCCATGCTTTTGCTTTTCAACGACGAAGACGGGGAGTTTGCGGCAAAAACCCTGGTCTTGTTCGATCGCGGCACAGACCGGTACCTGGATGCCGAATGCATCGCCATGCTGGGCACGCAGCTGTTTCATCACCTGCGAAAAGCGAACAAGCCGGAAACAACCCGTTGACACGCCCAACTCTCGGGTAAGGAGTCAAATGTGTTTGAAGTTATTTCAAACCCGGGCATGTCGCAGACATTTCCGATTACCCGCCTGTTTAAAGCCCTTGACACCCTGCGCAAAACAAGCCGGGCGATCTGGATATCCGGCCCGCCCGGTGCCGGAAAAACCGCCTTGATTTCAGATTATCTGGCAGCACGGAATATCGATTCCACCTGGTACGGGATCGATGACAAATCCTTGAATCCGGAAGACAATGCTTCAGCAGCTTGCCGAAAATCCGCTGTTCGATTTCCGGAAGATTTACTCGCCCGGACCCTGCAAATCCCGGAGATTCAAGCCGGAAACGAGTTCGCAGTGATATTCGAGGATTATCACCAGGTACCGAAGGACATCATTTTCCACGAAATGCTTGCAAAGAGCACAGGCAATTTCCCCCCGAACGTTGCTGTGATTTTCATAAGCCGAAAAAAGCCGCCGCCAGGATTTGCCAGGATGCAGGCACACGGCCGGATGGGTTTTATAGGCTGGGGAGATCTTCGCCTGCGTCCGGAAGAATCCGCGGCCATTCTTTCTGCTTTTGCGGAAACGCCGTTTGATCCGGCAAGCCTTAAGGAATCGCATGACCTGACAGCCGGCTGGCTGGCAGGACTGGTCTTTCTGAAAGAATACCTGAAAACGGGCATAATGGCGGAAATGCGTTGTGCGGCGATGCCCCGGGAGGTTGTGTTCGAATACCTGGCAAGGGAGGTATTTGACACGGCAGGTGCCGATGTGAGGCATTTCCTGATGCATACGGCATTTCTGCCGAAAATGACGGCGGAAACAGCGGCATCCGTCAGCGGGAAAAGCGATGGAGAGCGCCTGCCCGCCTTTCTGCATGATCAAAATCTGTTTACTGAACGCGATACGGAAAGCCCGTCGGTATATACATATCACCCTCTTTTCCGGGAGTTTTTGATTTCCCGGGCAGAAAAACACTACCCGCAGGAGAAACTCACAGCCATCAAACAGGTTTCCGCCGCTTTGCTCGAAGAAGCCGGCATGATTGAAGACAGCGCCGAACTCTGCATCCAGATCGGTAATACGGACGCATTGTGTGATCTTATTCGCAAACATGCCCCCTGCCTGATCGCCGATGGCGGAAACAGGATTCTGGAAAGATGGATTGTAACGGTTTGCCCGGCAATCCGGGCAAATACTCCGATTCTGCAGTTCTGGCTGGGAATCTGCCGGATTCCTTATGATCCGGCGGGCGCCCGCCTGGAAGTGGCAGCGGCATTTGACGGCGCAACGGACGCCGATCCCCTGAAAGTCCTCGCATGGTCGTCGATTATTGATACATACTGCCTGGAATGGAATGATTTTCATCCGCTGGACTACTGGATTGAATGGATGGAAAACGCCCTTGCCGGGGGCCTGGTTTTCCAAAACAGGGAAATCGAAGCCCGGGCCGCGGCCGGCATGAGCGCTGCGCTGATGATCAGGCAGCCCCATCACCGGGAGATCGATGCCTGGGCAGAACGGTGCCTGGCATTGATGCACGAACTTCCGGACATCGCCTCCCGGGTGCAAAAGTTCATGTTTCTGGCCATTTTTTATTTCTGGCGCGGGGATCTTGCCCGTTTCCGTTTTGTCCGCGGAGAAATTCAAAACCTTGCATCCCAACACGAAATCCCGCCGCTTTCCAGGCTGGTTTTGCCCTGCATTGACGTGTTTATTGATATCTGGATAGAAGGAAACTACGAAACAGCCCTTGAAAAAACGGATCACGCCCTGTCATTTGCGGAAGAAACAGGCGTGCTGGCCTGGAAGCACATGTTTATGTGCCTGAAAGCCTACTGCCTGATTGTCCGGGGGGATATCGACCTTGCCGAAAAGGCCCTTTCCGGGGTCAGCGAATTGCTCGGCGGCACCAGGAAACACCTTTACTGTCAATACTACTATCTTCAGGCATGGTGCAGCTACCTCAAGGATGATAAGCGCCTGGCCAAAGTACAGGCCGACGCCGCATTGGCCCACGCGGATCAGACCGGATATGAGTTCGCCCGGATCCTTTGCCTCATTCAAAATGCATGGATTACCCATGGTACGGAGGCACCGTGGCCTGCCCGGGATATGCTGGCACGCGCCCGCGACCTTTCCCGGGAAACGGGAAGCCTCGTCATGACCTATGCGGCGGACATCATCGAAGCCGGGTTTTGCATGGCTGAGGGGCGGGCGCGTTCTGGAATCGATCGTTTTAAAAGGGCAATGGCCCTGGGCCGTAAGCACGGGTACATCACGCCGCCCTGGTGGTGCGAACCGCCTTTATTGGAAGATCTGTGCAATCTCGCGCTGCGGCATGATATTGAAACCGACCATGTCACGGAATTTGTTTATAAACAGCGCATGGTTGTTCCGCCCCCCGAGGACCGGCTGTTGATACAATGGCCATGGCCTGTCCGGATTTACACCCTTGGGCGCTTTGAGTTGTTTCTATGGGGAAAGCCGGTTTCCTTTTCCGGCAAAGTCCAAAAAAAGCCCCTTGAAATGTTAAAGGCGCTGATCGCGCTGGGCGGCGAAAATATCCGCAAAGAACAAATCGCCGATATCCTTTGGCCGGATGCGGACGGCGACATGGCGCAGCAGTCCTTTTCCACGACGCTTCATCGACTGCGCCAGCTTCTCGGGGAAAAGCAGGGCGTGCTTATCAATGAAGGGTGGATCGATTTGAATCCCCGACTCATCTGGACGGATGCCTTGTTTCTGCTCAGGCACGCCGCCCGTTTCGAAAGGAACTGGCCGGATAACCCGGACCCGGAAATACTCAGGGACATCCAAAACCTGCTTGATTTATACAAAGGCCCGTTTTTGGAAGAAATCGAAGGCAGGGATTGGACCAGCACCATCCGGATGGACTTGCGGCGCAAATGCCTTGGCCTGCTTGAACGGATCGGAAAATTCAGGGAGCGGGAAGGAAAATGGCGGCAGGCCGTCGCCTGTTATGAGCGGGCCGTTGAAATCGATCCGCTTGCGGAAGCCTTTTACCTCTACCTGATGGACTATTATACGCATACAGGACGGTCCGGGGAAGCTTTCCGCACATATGAACAATGCCGGCGGAACTTTCGAAATACCCTGGGTATCGATCCCTCCCGCGCGATTTATAACAAGCTCAAAGCCGTGTTGTCCTGACCCCGCCCGATCATTTTTCCACTTTAGCCGGATGATTTTATCCAATCCGTAATCAATCTGTAATACCCGGCATCCCACACTGTACCCGAAATCAACAGAAGTGCGCCCGGTACTGTTTTCGTCAGGCCGCTCTTTTCGGTTCGACCATTTCCGTCCCCGAGAGCATCTTAAAAAAACACCAAAAAGACGGAATGCTTATCGTGGTGAAGAATCGGAAAGGTAACGTGGTGCGCCGGGAGCATGTCGGAATAATTGTCGTTGACGGTACCTTGAGTATCGAGCCTGGTGACGATTTTCGCCCTAAGAGCATCAGGTAAGGGAGGGAACATGCACCGATTCGTTCAATGCTTCGCCTTTGTTCTGCTGGTTTTTTTTCTTTCCGGCAACGCATATCCGGATGAGCCGGTTGCTCCTCTGGCCGAAGTGCGAGAGGACCTGGCCGAGGTCTATGAAATCCCCCGGGAGCAGGTGAAACATCTGATCGCCGGAATGAAAAGCCGGATTCCTTCCAGGAAAACGGTGGGCGTGCCGGTACCGCCGGATCTCAGGTATATCGGCGGGGGCAGCA
>SLPT01000178.1 GCA_007131845.1 Desulfobacteraceae bacterium
GCCCAGATGTCGCCGGTGACGGCTTCGGCCCGGACCCGGAAATTGCCGCCGCAGATATCGAGCCACCGGCACCGGCTGCACCGGCCGGTGACATGCTTCTTTTTTTCCTTGAGCTTTTTCAGAAGCGGATCGGACATGTCGTACCAGATTTCTGAAAAAGGGCGGTTTCGGATGTTGCCGAAACTGTGATGGCGCCAGAACTGGTCGGCATGCACATCCCCGTTCCAGCTGATGCAGCCGATCCCGCGTCCGGAATTGTTCCCTTCGTTCATTTCGAGCAGTTCCAGGACCTGTGCCGCGCGCTCCGGATTTTCCCGGAGCAGGCGAAGATAGATGTAGGGTCCGTCGGCATGGTTGTCAACCGTGAGCACTTCCGTTGGCTTGCCCTTGTCGTGGAGCGCCCTGGTCCGGTCCATGATGAGATCGACCACCTCCCGGGTCTCTTCATGGGAAACATCGTCGTTGACCAGGCCCGATCCCCTGCCGGAATAAACCAGGTGATAGAAGCAGATGCGGGGGATATTCATGTCTTCCAGCAGGTCGAAAAGGGCCGGTACCTCGCCGGCGTTGAAACGGTTGATGGTAAAACGAAGTCCGACCTTGATCCCTGCATCAGAAGCGTTTCGGATGCCTTCCATGGCCGCGTCAAAGGCCCCGTCCATCCCCCGGAACCGGTCGTTGATATCCTTTGTTCCGTCGAGGCTGATACCCACGTAGGACAGCCCGATCTCCTTTAATTCCCGGGCGGCTTCGGGAGTTATCAGGGTACCGTTGGTTGAAATGACCGCACGCATACCTTTGCGTACGGCATAGCCTGCCAGCTCCGGCAGGTCTTCACGCATCATGGGCTCTCCGCCGGAAAACAGGAGCACCGGTACCCCGATGGAGGAAAGATCGTCGATCAGCGCCTTCCCCTCGGCTGTAGTCAACTCGTCGTCGGATTTGCGTGCCTTGGCATGGGCGTAGCAGTGGATGCATTTCAGATTGCAGCGCTGCGTCATGTTCCATACCACAACCGGCCGCTTGTCCTGCGAAAACTGGAGCAGGTGGGAGGGCAGCTCGCCGGAGTGCCTGGAATAGCGCAATGCGTCGGACGGTTCCACCGTCCCGCAGTAGAGTTTGGAAATACCGATCATATTGGTCCCCGTATGACTGCTATGGTGGGAGTCAGGCTTCCGGTCTTGCATCGAGGCACGACAGGAGATCCGACAATTCAGTATCTTCGGACAGATCCTCCCCGCCGGACTCCCTTTTCCGGATCTCGTTGGTGATCAGCCGGTTGAGGAAGGATTCCGGATTCTCCAGGGCATGCCGGGATATGAAAAAACGATTCTTGCCGGTTTTTTCCCGGAGCAGTTTCAGTCCGTATTCGAAATCGTCGGACAATTTATGATAAATCTGGTCAATATTCAATGAATGTTTTTCCATTTGCTCGGAAATGAAGTCAATGGCGTCCTCTTCCAGGACGATGTTGAGATCGTGCCGGTTGTAGAAGTTGATCTCGATGCGCTTGATCATGTCATAATAGGACTTGATCGCTCCGATGGCCGTACCGATCTCCACCACGTTGGCATAATAGTGCGCGGCAATCCTTTCGATCCGGTAAGCGGATAGCGGCAGACCGTGTTGCTCCGAAAGCTTTTTCCGGTTTTGCCTGAGATACGCCTTCAGGCCGGAGACGGCCGCCTCCGCGATTTTTTCAAAAGCCTCGTCTTTTTCCCCGAGTCCTTCCCCGCCAAGCCATCGATTAATGGTCTCATCCGGATTGGCAATCACATCGGCTGTCACCGGAAACCGCCGGATGTTGGTGGAGGGCAGGCGGGTTTCAAAGGGTATGAGGGCCTGTTCGATTACGGAGACCAGACCGCGTGCCCCCGTATTTTCGTCATGGGCCCGTCTCGCCAGAATGCGAAGCACCTCGTCCGAAAAGCGGATATCGATGCCATACGTTACGAAATCAAGCCGCTTGCTCAGGATGATCGGGTTGTTGGGATTGGCCAAAATTTCGTAGAGATCGTTTTCTGTGAGCCTTTCAAAAACCGACCGCACGGGAAGACGGCCGACGAACTCGGATTCAAATCCGAATTCGACCAGGTCTTCCGCCTTGGTTTGCATGAGCATTTCGGATTGGGTTTCGGCTGCCCCGATTTTCGCGCCGAATCCGATTGCCTGGTCGGTGGTGCGCTTTTTAATGATATCGGACAGGTGGGAAAAAGCGCCGCTCACGATAAACAGAATGTTTTTGGTGTTAACGGAGCGTTTTTCACGCTTTCCCGTCTTTCTGAACTGTTCGACTTCCTGGATCATGGAGATGGGGTCATGGGGGACCTTCATCTCCACCTCGGTTTCTTCCATGGGCTTCAGAAGCGCACGCTGGACACCGGTACGGGAGACATCGCTTCCGTAGTGCCCCTGGCTGGAAGCGATCTTGTCGATCTCGTCGATATAGATGATTCCGTATTGGGCCTTGTCGATGTCATTGTCGCTTTCCCGCACAAGATCCCGTACGAGATCCTCCACGTCTCCGCCGACATATCCGGTTTCGGAGAACTTGGTGGCATCCCCTTTGACGAAGGGAACGCCGATCTTCTGGGCGATCAGCTTGATCATGTAGGTTTTTCCCACCCCGGTGGGACCGATCATGATGATGTTGTTCTTGATGCGCCCCTGAAACGCACCTTCAGCGGACTCGGCTTTTTTCTGGTGCCGGATGCGGTTGAAATGGGTGGATATCTTTGTGGCAAGTATCTGCTTGGCGGCATCCTGCTTGATGATGTACTGGTCCAGATAGGAAATCAACTCTTCGGGTTTCAGGTCAAATCGGATGTCATCGTCCGGGCCTGCTTTTTTTTCTTCCGCATCCGATTGATCGGATTTCGGCATAACGATGGGAGACACCACCTTTACCTGGTTTCCATATTTTTTACTGAGGAAATCGGCAATTTCCTTTTCAATTTCCTTTGGGTTGGGAATGGTCATTTTTGTATGTTCCATGATTTATCTGAATATATTTATTATAATAAGCGTATGGCACCTTGTTTTCAAGGGATGCCGGCAGTCCCCCCTCACAAGCGCCATTCTTGATGTATGAATATGAGGAAACAATATAAGCATCATTTTTTTTTGATCAATTTTGACGACTTCGTAAAAAGTCCAATATCTGCGTTACGGGCGATTTCTCAGAATTTTACGTACGATAAGTACTCTGCATTCTTCGAAATCGCGCAAGCCTTGATCTTGAACTTTTACAAAGCCGTCGGATCGCGACTTTTTACGAGTCCATCAATTTTTTGCCGATTGTTTGCCGAGTTCTTTTACCGCGTTTATATTTTTAAACAAGATCCATTCATGCAAACGTAACTCATGATCAATCAGCAAACCAAGGGAGGTAAGCCATGACAGACAGTGTGTACAAATTTATTGAAATGGTGGGAACCAGCAAGGTTGGCTGGGAAGATGCTGTTGTCAGTGCCGTGGAAACCGCATCAAAGTCCGTTCGCGATACCCGTGTCGCTCAGGTCAAAGAGTTTGATGTGAAAATCGAAGATGGAAAGGTCGTTTTGTACCGGGTGGTGGTTCGGCTTTCGTTCAAATACAACCCGTCCAAGGAATAACACTGGCAGGGGAACAGCAAGCATACCAGAACCTAAACTGGGCGTTTCCAAGTTTGCCGCATCTACTTTGTCAGCGGATGTCTCGCATAGCCGACTATAGCTCCACATCCGCTTCCTTGTATCTGCGGCAAACTTGATAATCGTTCAGTTTAGGCAGTAGTAAATGCGGTACATGCGATTCCAATTTCAATCCCCGGCCCTTTTTTGTCAAAAACCCCCGGTTCGCCGGGGTTTTTTTATTTGCCTTGACACAAGCCCGCTTAAGAGATAAGTCGAATTTTTGACAACACCTGACTGCCAGGCCTCATGGGGCTTTATTCAAGGGATAAAAAAAGACAAAAAGGGAGTGCAGTATGAAAAAAATCGCCGTGTTTCTGATTCTCACTCTGCTTTCCGTCATTTCCGTACTGCCCGGACATGCGGAAGCCCACGGGGTCGGCATGGATATCATCCGGCTCGTTGACAAAAATCAGGACGACGGCATGTTCAACATCCACGGCCAGATCGGAGTCTCCGGTGATGCCGCTGTAACCATTGGATTTTCCAGCGGGGACGACCTGACCATCCTCGACGGGGGGCTCAAGTATTACTTCGGGCGTTACCTGAACAGCCTTTTTCTCGGGTTCGGGATCGGATACTACGACCACGATGTCCGTGGCGACGACTTCGGGTTTGTCTGCGCCCTGGGCTACGATCGCAGTCTGACGGATTTTCTTGCAGTCTCCGGATCCGTAAAGATGGTGGCCGGTGTCGATGAAGCGATCATCGGCTACGGCGAGACCCCTGTATTTCAACCCACCTTGAGTATACTGATTACATTTTAACCTTTTGGCAGGAACGCCGGTTTTTATAGAAGTCCATCCGGAATCAGAATATGCAGTGAGGCCGTTCGGATACCCAGTCCTCCATGTATGCGGGAAGCCATTCTGCGACTTCCGGGCGGAGATAAAATCGGGGCCTGAGCAGGTTGTCCGTTTCAGCAAGCAAGCCCTCCCGAAGGGCTTCGTATGCAAGGGGCGTGCGGGGATAAATCCGGATGCCA
>SLPT01000241.1 GCA_007131845.1 Desulfobacteraceae bacterium
CGGGGATTGTTATCTGTGGATCCATGGGATTGCCGTCGGCGGTAACCAGTCGGCCCTGGCTGTCCTTCTTGAAGCTGCCGTCCCGGGTGTAAGCCGTCTCGCCGTTGGGAAGCCCGATCTGGAAAAACCCGTCCCCCTCGATAGCCAGATCGAAATCGCTGCCGGTTTGCTCCAGATCGCCCGCGGTGTAGACCTTGTCGACCGATGCGGTCCGCGTTCCGAGCCCGATCTGGATCCCGGTGGGAACCTCGGTATCGTCGCCGGCGGCCGAGCCGACCGCACGCGCGTTTTGATACATGAGATCCTGGAAATTCGCGCGGCTTCGCTTGAAGCCGGTGGTGTTCACGTTGGCCAGGTTGTTTGAAATCACATTGACCTTTGTTTCCTGGGCCTCCATCCCCGTTGCCGCCGAAAATAATGCTGTAATCATAGTTTCATCCCCAACTGGTGGTTTGTTTTTCCGTGTTCTGGTGGCTCTATCCGATCTCCCCGATGGACCTGGCTTTTTCCGCCAACTCGGAGTAGATCTTCATGGTCTGCATGTAAGCCGCGTACGAGCGGTTGATTTCGATGATCTCGGTCGTCAGCCGCAGGGCGTTGACGTTGGCCTGCTCAAGAGACCCCTGGATCACCTCCGAATCTTCGGAAGGCCGGTCCGCAGCATCCTGCGCGGCGGCCCACAGGCCGTTTTCCCGCTGGCGCAGGGCATCCCTGTCCTCAATGTCGTAAATGGTCAGGCGTCCCACCGGCTGGCCGTCGGCCGTGATGTTGCCGCGCGGGTCGATATGGATATCCGAACCGGGCAGGAAAACGGGGCCTTCCTCGCCCACTACCTGAAGCCCTTCCGTACCGGTCACCAGGCTGCCGTTTTCATCGATTCTGAAGTCGCCCTTGCGGGTGTAGAAAAAGCCGTCTTCGCCTGCGACCTTGAAAAACCCGTCGCCCTTGATGGCCATATCCAGCGGCCGGCCGCTTCTTTCGATGTCCCCCTGGGAAAAATCCACAAACCGACCGGCGGTCCGGGTAAAATTTTTGCCCAGCCCGTGGGTGTTCTGTATCCGCTCGTCATAAATTGATTCAAACGACACCCGGCTTCCCTTGAAGCCGACATTTCCCACGTTGGCCAGATTGTTCACGGCCAAATCCAGGTTCTGCATCCTGGCCACCGCCCCGGTCAGCGCACTGTATATTCCTGAACTCATATCATCTTCTCCATGCCGTTTTCCTTTATCTTCACTGTATCTCTTATCGACCGCTTTCCTGCATAGTTAAACCAAAATTGACGGCTTCGTAAATAGTTCAACATCTACGTTACGCGAGATTTCTCAGGGGCATTGAATATAGGATGTGCTGACGAAGGAAGCGCATCACAAACGACATTTTCCCGTGGGATTTGTTACGGCGGCGTTGAAACGATGCGCTTCCTTCGTCAGCACATCCTATGCCGTCGGATCGCGACTTTTTACGAGTCCATCAGTCCTTACCTTATTAACTTATTGCTAAAGACGTGCCCCGCTTTGGGTGCGGGAAAGGGCAAGCATCTGCCGGGCTTCGTTTTGGGAGACGTCGAGAATGTCGGCGATTTCGGGGGGGCCGAGACCGGATCGCTCCAACTCGGCTATGTAACGGTATTTTTCGGAAATGCCCATCTCGAGCCCGGATGCGTCTGCCAGGCGGCTTTTAAGCTCGCTTTCATTCATGGACGGTGACGGGGAAGCCATTCGGGAAGATGAGGCCGGGGGCCGGGACGGACCATTTTGCGCATCGGTGGGAGGGGGTTCCGCTGCGCGGGTCCGCCCGGCAAGAATCTCCTGTTGCTCATAAAGCGTCCTGACAGTGCGCCTCAGGCGCAAATATAGCGCGAGGCAAATACCTGAAAGAAACAGGCTCACCAGGATGAAACATATCAGGACGAACAGGACCCCGGCCTGGCTCATATCAATTCTCCCGCATGTAGGCCTTGAGCTTCAGCAGGGCCTGGCTGTGAAGCTGAGAAATCCGGCCTTCGGAAAGCTCAAGAACCGAGGCGATCTCCTTCTGGGTGAACTCCTCGTAGTAAAACAGGCTCACCACGAGCCGCTCCTTTTCGGAGAGGCACTCGATGGCATCGGCCATTTCGCCGATCAGCTCCTTCTTGTCCAGTTCGTCTTCCGGCGAGACGCCCCGGGCGTCCCGGAGCTGGTCCATGAAGGATGCACCGCCCAGGGCCGCGTCCATGACCTCGTGAAGGCTCACGATGCCCAGGTGCCCGATCTCGGAAAGAAGCTTCTGGTATTCCGCCAGACTCATCTCCAGGGACTGCGCGATCTCGTCTTCGGACGGATCACGGCCCAGCTTCTGCTCCAGGCGCCTGATCTCCGAGTATACCCGGCTATGCTTCTCCCGCATGGACCGTGAAAACCAGTCCATTTTCCGGATCTCGTCCAGGACGGCCCCCCGGATACGGGTTTCCGCAAAAGTCTTGAATAAAACCCCCTTGTCCGGATCGAATCGGCCGGCCGCTTCCATAAGTCCCTGCATGGCCGCACTCTTTAGTTCATCCAGGGACACGAAGCCCGGTATCTGCGGGCGCATCCGGTGAACCACGAAATCCACGAAATGCAAATGATCTTCTATCAGCCCGTCGCGCTGGTCATATGCGGTTGTCTGCTGGTACATAGTGATCCCCTCCCCCCTCAACTGTTTTCTGCTATCGACAGCAGCCTGTTCCAGAAAAACTGCTGCGAACCCTTGGGCGCAAGACACTCGGTGTCGAGCGCCAGGTTTTCCATGAGATCCCTAAAGGCATGGCTGGGTTTCGATTTCGGGTAAAGCTCCACCAGCGTCTTTTGCTTCCGGACCGATTCGGTAAACCGCTTGTCCAGGGGAACCGATCCGAGAAAATCGATGGATATATCGATGAACCGGGTGCTGACCATGGTCAGCTTGTGATAGACGTCGAGCGCCTCGTTTTCGGAGGTCACCGAGTTGACGATCAGTTTGAAACGCTTCTCGTAAAACCGCGTGGAAAGCAGCTTCATGAGCGCATAGGCATCGGAAATCGCCGTCGGTTCGGGCGTGGTTACCACGATGATGTCCTGGGCCGCCACGTTGAAGTAGGTGACGTTTTCGGATATGCCCGCTTCGGTGTCGATGAGCACCACGTCGAAGCGGTCATGGAGCGTTTCCAGCCCTTCCATGAAAACCAGCTTCTGGGTGGAGTCGAGGCGCGTGTATTTCTGGATGCCCGAGCCCGCCGGCAGGATGACAATCCCGTCGTCCGTGGCGATGGATATTTCATCAAGACTTCTTTCGCCCGAGAAAAAATGGTTCAGGTTGTATCGGGGCGAAAGGCCGAAATACAGGTCGATATTGGCAAGACCCAGGTCCGCATCGATCACCAGGACCCGGTAGCCGCGCCGGGCCAGCACCAGGGCCAAATTGGCGGCACACACGGTCTTGCCGACCCCGCCCTTGCCGCTGGTAATGGACAAAACGCGCGCGGCCTTAAGGGGCTTCGTGCCCGTACCTTCAGCCGGACCTTCAGCCGGACCGGCGGCGGGACCGGAATCCATCTCCCGGCTCAATGAACGAAGTGTTCCCGCCTGGTCTCTTTCTCTTCCGTCGAATTCCATTGTTCTGGCACCTCGTTGTTCGTAAGGATCAGTTCCGCAAGCCGCCGGGGATCGGGCGGGAGGTAGTCTTCCGGGACGCGCTGCCCGTTGGTGAGCATGGACATCGGATAGCCGGCGGCAAGGCCGACATTGAGTATCTGTCCGTACGTGTCGCATTCATCCGTTTTGGTAAAAACGATTCCATGCAGGGCCATTTCGCCGAACCGGCTGACGGTTGAAAACAAGTCTTCCTGGCGGGTGGCTGCCGACAGGACCAGGTGGTTTTCAACCTCGGGCAAGGGCTCCAAAAACCCGGCCAGTTCCCGCCGGCTCATGTCGTCTCTGGGGCTTCTTCCGGCGGTATCGATCAGGACCAGGTCCTTGTCTTCATGGCTGGCAAGAATCTTTTGCAAATGCTCCGGCGTTCTTGCGACCTCCACGGGGACGTTCATGATCCGGCCGTAGACCTTGAGCTGCTCGGCAGCGGCGATCCGGTAGTTGTCTATGGTTGCAAGCGCGATGTTCGCCGAGTGATTGAACATGAAATTGGCGGCCACCTTGGCAAGCGTGGTGGTCTTTCCGACCCCGGTCGGGCCGACAAAGGCGATCCGCCGCTTCTTTCCTTCCGGCGGGGCAAGGGGATCGTTCGTCTTCATGTCCTTTGCTATAAACGATTCAAGAAGCGACGCGATTGTGTCCGGATCATCACAGGCATCCTGTTCCAGCGTCTCCGCCATTGCCTCCCGGAAGGCCTGCATAATGGATGCATCCAGGCCCGCCCTATGCAGACGCAGCAGGATATCGCTTTCGCCTCGCAAAAAACCGGCTTCCGGGGCGCCGTTTCCGGCATAGGCTCCCATCCAGTATTTCATCCACTCTCCCCGGACCTGGGAAAACTGCCGCGAGAGCACCGCAAAGGACTCGCGCATGTCGCGGATTTCACTGGCAAGATCCGACCCCTGCGCCTCGTTTGCCATTCGGGATTTATCCTGCAAAGACGTTTCCGTGGACTTTCTCAAGGCTTTCGCCGGGCTTGAGCGCTCCCGGGAC
>SLPT01000111.1 GCA_007131845.1 Desulfobacteraceae bacterium
AATATATAACTCCAGATTAAAACGCATGATACTCCATAACGTTACAGACCCAAAGGCTATAAATTGACGCATTTTGGAGGGATGGGCGATTACCCTCGAGCAACAATTGGGAGGGGGCGTGCCAGCTCGAGGCGAAGCGAGATTTCAGGGTGCGGCTTATCGAGCCGTAGAAGCTGGCAACGGCCCATCACAGTTGCGAGAGGGCAATCGCCCAACCCTCCAAAATGATCCGATGGTTTTTTTGGGGCGGGAAACGGCGATACAGTTGTCTGCTTTCAAGATGGGAATTACACGGGAACAACCTGCAAGCAGTAATGACAACCTCGAAAAAAGCTCGGACGGCTTTGTAAAAAGGCCAGGATCAATGCGCGCGCGATTACGAAGAATGCAGCGTCAAACCACCTGTTTTCCATTGACATCATGACCTTATTTTTGTACTTTAATGTCAAATATCCACTCCCCGTCATAATCCCCACCCCAAGAAGGCCTTGAAAGGGCACAAGGAGGAAGAATGAACCTTGCACAACTCCCCCGGCAGGAAATCGAAAACTTCGGCGAACACGTCTCCATCATATTCGAAGAACGCGAATGGACCAACGTGGAAATGAACCAGGCGTCGAGCCGCCTTGCAGGCGCTCTCAAAGAGCTGGGTATCGGCAAATCCGACCGGGTAATCATCCAGATGCCGAACTGCCCGGAAGTGCTCCAAAGCTTCATCGCCGTCTATACGCTCGGTGCCGTGGTGGTCCCCATCAACTTTATGGTGGGAGAGGCGGAAACAGCATACATCTACCAGGATACCGGCGCGACCACCATCATCAGCTCCCGCGAATTCCTGCCCAAGATCGAAGCATGCAGGAAGGATGCACCCGAAATCCGGAATATCATCCTCATCGACGAAGACAACCCGCCGGGAACCCTCTCCTTCCAGGAAATTCTGAAGGACAAACCGGACACCATCGAAATCGAGGATGCCGCCGAAGATGACCTGGCTGCGCTCATCTACACCGCCGGTACAACCGGACAGCCCAAGGGCGTCATGCACACCCACGGGAGCCTGCTGTCCAACGCGAAAATGCAAAAGGATACGCTGGGCTTTCCGTCCGGGATGACCTCCATCGGCGTGCTTCCCCTGTGCCATTCCTACGGGATCGCCAGCATGAACCTGTCCATGATTCTGGGCGGCGGACGAACGGTCGTGCTCAATTCGTTCGATATCGACAAGGTCTTTCAGTCGATCGATACCTACCGCGCCAATCTTATCGGCGCGGTACCCACCATGTATATCTTCATGCTCCTTCACCCCGATCCGGGCAAGTACGACTTCAGCTCCATGAAATACTGGATCTCGGGTTCCGCACCCCTGACCCGGGAAACCTTCGACCGCTTCAAGGAGATCTTCGGTTTCGAAATCATCGAAGGATGGGGCCTGACCGAGGCCGGTGCCAACAATTCAGTAAATCCGGTCGATGGAAAGAAAAAAATCGGCTCCATCGGCAAACCAATGAAAGGCACCCTCATAAAAATTGTGGATGACGAAGGCAACGAACTGCCCCCCGGAGAACAGGGTGAAATTGTTATTTCCGGGCCGATGCTCATGAAAGGATACTGGAACAAGCCCGAAGAAACGGCCAAAGTCCTCAAAGACGGGTGGCTGCATACGGGTGATGTGGGCTACGTGGATAAGGAAGGCTATTTCTTCATCACCGAGCGGAAGAAAGACCTTATCATCAAGGGCGGCGAAAATATCGCCCCCAGAGAGGTGGAAGAGGTGATCTACAGCCACCCCAAGGTATCGGAGGCCTCGGTGGTGGGCATGCCCGACGATGTCTACGGCGAAGAAATCAAGGCTTTCGTGGTGCTGTTGCCGGAGCAGAGTGCCACGGAGGAAGAGATCATCGAGCATTGCAAGGGAAAGCTTAAAAGATTCAAATCTCCGAAAAAAATCGTTTTCCTGGACCAACTGCCGAAAAACCTGGTGGGGAAGATTTTGAAAAAAGAACTGCGGAAGATGGCGTAGGCGGAGGGACGAAGGGCAAAGGGTGGCAAACGGCGAAACGGGCGCGACACGGGAAAAGCATTGTGCCGCGCCCGTTTGAACTTCAAGGCACTTCCCGGAAGATCAGCGCCGGAGGTTTTCGATGACGGTGGCGACGCCCAGGCCGCCGCCGCAGCAGGAGCTGAAAAAGCCGTAGCGGCCGCCCGTGCGGATCAGGTGGCGCATGGTGAACATCCCCACCCGCGCACCCGAAGCGCCGTTGGGATGGCCGTAAGCAATGGCTCCGCCCAGGGGGTTCCACTTTTCCATGTCGACCGTTTCGCCGGTCTGATTTTCAAGCTCGGCAATCACCGCGAGGTTCTGAACGGCAAAGGCCTCGTTGCACTCCATGTGATCTATATCCGAGAGCTTCAGGCCCGCACGCTTCAGGGCGACAGGCACCGCATAGGCCGGGGCGATTCCCATGATCCGGGGATCGCAGCCGGCATCCGCACCGGCAAGCCACTTCGCCATGGGCGTATAGCCGAGTTCCTCCGCTTTTTCGCGGGTCATCATAAGGACGAACGCCCCCCCGTCATTCTGCCCGGACGCGTTGCCCGCCGTAACGGTTCCGTCTTTTTTGAATACCGGCGGCAGCTTGGCAAGGCCTTCGAGCGTCGTCTCGGCGCGCGGATGCTCGTCGGTATCGAATACGACTTCCGGCGTCTTGCGGGTGCCCGGTATGGTCACGGGCACGATTTCATCATTGAAATACCCGTTTTCCATGGCATGCTTCGCCCGCATCTGGCTGTTGAACGCGAACTCGTCGGATTTTTCCCTCGGGATGCTGTATTTTTCCTGGAGGTTTTCCGCCGTGAGCCCCATGCCGATGGCTTCCTCTTCCACGGGGGAAAGCGTCTGGCGGACGGGCATCGGCGGAATGAGCCGGTACGGCGGCGTGGACATGGAAAACTTGGCCGCCATCTGGCTGTAAGACTCCATACCGCCGGCAATGACGATGTCCGCCTGGTTGGCCAGGATTTTCCAGGCCGCGTGATTGATGGCATCGATGGCCGAGCCGCACTGCATTTCGATGTAGGAAGCGGTGGTTTCATAGGGCAGCCCCGCATCCAGGCTGCACCAGCGCGCCGGGTTCAGGGCATTGGAGCAGTGCGTGGCCGATCCGGCAAAAACGCTGTCCACGCGGGCTTTCTCCAGGATTCCTGTTTTTTCGATCAATCCCTTCAGGGCAAGGCTGCCCAGGCGGGAGCAGAATATGTCTCTCAGGGTACCGCCCATCCTTCCGAAGGGTGTGCGGACGCCATGAACAAAAACGACTTCTCTTTGGGTCATTGCAGTCTCCTTATCTTAAAAGGGGTGCCAGGGGATCTACTTGTCTTTTTTGGTGTAATCGTAGAATCCCTTGCCCGTTTTCTCGCCGTATTCGCCTTTCATATAGCGCTCCACGATGGAAGGCGATGGCCGGTGAGCCGGATCGCCGGTTCGTTTGAAGGTTTCCATGGCCATGGTGTAGGACAGATCGATACCTGTCAGGTCGTTCAGGCGGAACGGCCCCATGGGATGGCCTGCACCATACATGCACGCCTTGTCGATATCCTCGGCCTCTGCGACGCCCATGTCCAGAAGCCAAAGAGCCTCGTGATTGATGGCGCGGATGATGCGGTTGAGCAGAAACCCTTCCACTTCCTTTTTCAGATGAACGGGTACTTTCTCGAGATTGTGACAAAGTGCCATGGAGATCTCCACGGTTTCATCGGACGTATGCGGTCCCTGGACCACCTCCACCAGCTTCATGACCAGCGCCGGGTTGAAGAAATGGAGATTGCAGATTTTCTCAGGACGCCCGGTTGCATCGGCGATCTTGGAACTCACGATAAAGGAGCTGTTGGTGGCGAGAATGGCGTGGGAAGGCGCGATCCGGTCAAGATCCGCAAAAATCTTCCGCTTGAGGTCCAGGACCTCTATCACGGCTTCGATAACATAGTCCGCGTCTTTTGCGGCTTCTTCCATGCTGCTTGTAAAACGGATATTGTCCCGGGCCTGCTTTGCCTGCTCCTCCGTCAGCTTCCCCTTTTTCACACGGCCGGGCAGGTAGTTGTCGACAAAGCTTTCCGCCTTCTTGAGAATATCTTCATTGATGTCGCTGCACACGGTCTTGTAGCCGTGAAGCGCACATGACATTGCAATCTGGTGCCCCATGTTTCCCGCACCGATAACGGCGATGTTTTTGACGTCCTTGATGTCCATTCGAACCTTCCTCCTTGCTTGCGATTGTGTTTTTCCGGTTGGACCCCCGGCGGCAGCCGGAGAACATGATACCGGAGTATGAATTTTGTTTTGCACTCATGCCGGGCTGCCACACCCGATATGGCAATTCGAAAATGACTCATATTCATAGCTACTGTATACAGAAACAGGGTGGACCGGGGTTTGAAAATCAAGGGGCCGGCGCTTCTTCCATAACCTTTTAGGACGCCTCATGATGCATGTCAATGGAAAAATAACGAACGCTCGTTCTTTATCGCACCCTTTAAGCAGAAAAAAAAGCGAATGGTTGCGGACTTTTACAAAGCCTTCATTTTTTTGCGGCTGGATAGCGGGTCAGAAAGCGCTTGTGCGATTCATCCGTGCAGATGAT
>SLPT01000083.1 GCA_007131845.1 Desulfobacteraceae bacterium
CTTTTTCGTCCCGCACAGAGCAGACGATATCCACCGGATTGAAGTGGGTCAGGTCTTTGAGGATCTTCTGCTGCCCGGAAGACTCCGGATCGATCTGCGCGCTTTCCACGATCTGCATGGAAAGCCCCCCGTCCGGGGATCGCACCCAAAACGGCCCGCCGCCGGGCTCCCCGGAACTCGGAACCATTCCGCACACGCGAAGCGGCCGGTCCATCCGGTCCAGCAGAAATTTACCTTTTTCCTCCGCCGAAGCATGCCGCACCCGGTCCGGCACGGTGATGCCCAGCCGGCCTTCCACGAATTCCAGTGCCGCTGCAACCGTCTCGCCGGATGCTCCCTCCTGCCGGATATTCCGGCGGTGTTCCGCGATTTGCTTTTCAATCGTCAACAGGAGCCCCCCCAGCACCTTTTTCCAGAAAACGGTATCCGTTTTGCGGTCGTCGGGCACCACGTTATCGATGTTCTTGATAAAAATGACGTCGGCGCCGAGATTGTTCACGTTTCCGATCAGGGCCCCGTGCCCGCCGGGACGGAATACGAGGCGCCCATCGGCGTCCCGGAACGGGCGGTTTTCCATGTCCACGGCAATGGTATCGGTAGACGGATGCTGGCGGGAAAATCCGGTGTCGAAGACCACGCCGTATGCTTTTTCGAAAACCGGCCCCCTTTCCGACAACAGGCGCCGGAAACGCTCTTCGTGCTCGGGGGAGACGGTAAAATGAAGGTGACACTTCGAGTTATCGTCTTTGGAATACAGGGCTGCCTCAACCAGGTGCTCCTCGAATGCCGTCCGCGCCCCCTCCGGGTAATTGTGAAACAGGATCTGCCCCTTGGGGCGGTTTGCGTAATCCAGCCCCCAGGATTCCAGGACGCCGGCAAGGATCTTCGTATAATCCCCTTTCTTCCGCAGGGCCTCAATATCGTGGCCGGCGCCTTCGAGTTTTTTAGCAAGTGCCTCGTAAAATGCGAAATGATCGATATTGTCGATGAACGCCAGCACGTCGTTGTAATCGCCGCCTTTTGCCGCGGCTTTTTCCGCGATATCGTCCCGTAAGATCCGTTCGTGATCGCCTGCAATTTTCAGCAGCGCCTTGAACATACGGGTAGCTGCGCCCGATGCGGGAACGAATTTAACCGGCCGGCGAAACGGACCCGTTTTTTCGTAAAAATCCACGTAGGCTCCGGCCTCATCCCGGCCGATCCGCTCAATGCCGTCTCCCACCGTGCATGGCCTGTCGAGGTCGGCATAGGGCGCCTTTTTTTCAAAAATCCGGATCTGACGATCCACTTCATCCACCGTCAGTCCATGTTTCCGGATCTGCTCAATATCTTTTTCGTTCCACTTGATTTCAGACACCATACTCCGTTATTTCTCCTTTCGTTCCGCTCTTGTCAGGCGTTTCTCAATTGCCTGGCAAGACTTTCAATGCGGTTTTTCAGGTAAAACCAGTTTCCGCCGGAAGCGCACACTATCACGGCCCGAATCGGATAGGCGGCTTTGCCCGGTATCTGCTGCATGATCACATGGGCGCCCTTTGTGTGCAAGGTAAAAGCCTCCATACCGTCCAACCGGACCGCTCCGGCAGCTGACGCTGCCGTTTTGAACAAGCCTGCCATTGCCGCGGCCGTATCCTTCACATCCACCCGTCCGTTGTTCCGTCCCCCGGACAATGCTGCAGACCCGGCCATGCCCGTAACAGCGGGTTTTTCCTCCACCTGGTCATGGGCCAGGATGCTGCCTTTGCCGTTTAGAAAGACCACACCCTGGTATCCCTTGACATACCGCATATCGTTTACAATTTTCTTCAGCAGGGACTGGGCGCGGGCGATTTCAAAGCTGGGGCCGGCCGCATTCCCGGAGGCGGCGGACCCTTTTTCCGAACGGCCACCGGCATGGTTTCTGATCTTTTCCTTTTTTTGATATTCGTTTCGCACGAGATCTTCGATGGGAATCACTTCCTCTTCTCTCTCATCCGTTTCGGGATTCGGGGAAGATGCTTCCGGATAGGTTTTTTTCTTTTCCCAGTCTGCACCGGCGAGTTCCATGAGGGTCGGAAAGACTTCGCTTTGTACCCGAACCCGGGCCGTTTCCGAAAAATCAAACGTAACGCCTTTCCATGAGGCAATCTCACGGGCGGCCGCCTCTCCCGTAAGCGACCCGGCGCGTGCATCGCAGATCCGTCCCTCCCGGAATTCCATCCGCGCGTTTTTCATGCCCGGCGCGCTGATCTCCAGGGATCCCGTCTTGCTTAGCATCTCGAATAGGGGAAGCAGGCTCGCCATGCTTATCCCGTTTGCATTGATGCCGATATCCTGTTGATTGAGACCGACAATGACAGCCGATGCCAGCTGGCTGAGCTGAAAGGGTTTTTCCAGGTAATACAAAAAAGCGTTTCTGCCCGAAAAGGAACGGAACCACGGTTTTTTACGGGACACCATGACGATGCAGGGGATTCTGCCGTGGTAACGGCTCATATAGCTCAAAAGATCAATGGCGTTGATGGAAGGGCTGTCTCCCGCCAGCACGAGAACGGAAACCCGGTTTGCATTCATGGCGGATACGGCATCGCTTCTCGTTCTGACCGCAAAAACGGCAAACTGCTGATACCGTTTCAAACCGCCGGTAATGCGCTCGAGGTATGAGGAATCGTCATCGACGATCAGCACCTTGTCCATCCGGCTGTCATCGCTTTCCGAAACATGCGGGGTTTTGCCGGTTCCGGTTTTCTTCCGGCCTTTTTCCATTGCTTCGCTGGGTTGTTTCGCACCGCCCCCCCGACTCCGGCCATGCTCCGGGTCCGCAGGCGGCCCGACCCGGGAAATATCGAGTTCCTCCGCGCATTCCACGGCGATATCCTTTTTGATGAGGCGTCGGGAGCGGACATATCCGGTGACCATGCAGCGATCGGCGATCATGTTGATCAGCCGCGGGTAGCCTGCGGAAAATTTATAGATCTCCGATACTGCCTCCTTGTCGAAAACCCGTCCCCGAGCACCCGCAATCGCGAGCCGGTACACGATGTACTGCCCGGTTTCCGATAGATTGAGCGGCTCGATATTGTAATTGACCGATATCCGCTGCCGGATGGCCTTGTTTTGCGGCCGGAGAAGTATTTCGTTAAACTCGAGCTGACCGACGAAAAAAACATTCAGCAGTTTTACACCGTCTACCTCCAGGTAGGAAAGCAGGCGAACCTCCTCAAGCAGTTCATCCGTGAGATGCTGGCATTCATCGATAATCAGAAGCACCCGTTTCCCCTGGTAGCGGCATTTTTTCAGAAAACCATGGAAGGCCGAGACGAACGCCCCCTTGGTTGCAAACTCGCCTGACAAACCAAAGGATCTGGCTATATAATTGAAGAAATCGAGTTGTTCAAAGCGGGGGTCGTGAATGACGATGGCCGGGTCTTTTTTTCCCATCGCCTGGAGGAGTGCATTGATGATGGTTGTCTTTCCCACACCGACATCCCCGGTCAAAAGCAGAAAGGTCTTTCTTTCCATGATGCCGTATTTCAGGGTGGCAAGGGCTTCCCTGTGCTTTTCCCCGAGCCATAGAAAAGCCGGATCCGTATTGATTTCGAAGGGCTTCTGTGAAAGCTGGAAAAAATCAAGATACATATCAATTCCCGGATAACAGCATCGTCCGTTCCCAAGCGCCGCCGCGCACGCCGGCGAAAGTGAAAATAGTCATCATCCTGCAGGTTAGAGACATTTACAGAATGCATCATATGCTCAATACTGAACTTTACAGTCTTGCATCGAAAATGTCAAAAAAATTAGTATAAAATCATGAAGATACAGGTATTTCACACAATCGCAAACAGAAAAATCCGGATGGGGCCAGGGGTATTTAACTATAAATTTCTCCGCGGATCGGGTATCAGGATCTCCAAATCGAAATCGAAATCGAAATCGGGATCGGGATCGGGATCGCTATCGGGATCGAAATTACCTCAACGTGCTGGCGTGCGATCATGTTCCATGATTAATCCTAACCCCGGCTCAGATCCGTGCAAATTCCCAGCAGATAGGGAGCTAAAAATGCCGATTTCGATAGCGATTTCGATTTCGATAAAAATTCGAAATCCGGTTGCTGAATTACCTGCAAACATCATTATATTACGAAAACCGATTGCCGGTTTTACTGATTTACATTGCGGTATCGATAGGGCATTGTTAGCGTGACTCCGGCATATGTACAAATGTTTTACAAACCCGGGTTGCTGGCCCTTGTAACATAACAGGCAGGCAAGGAGACATTTCGTGACGCAATACAGAATCCATCCGCTCCAAGCGGGAGAAATCGGGGCATCGCTGGGTGTTCTGGCCATGATGGAGGATATGCAGACCGTCGTTATGGGACCGGTATACATCTTCTACCTGGAGGGAGGCCCGGAAAAAATCCTGGTGGATGCCGGCATGCCGGCGTCCGGATACGGAGGGCTGACCGGGGGTGAAAAGGCGGTCTCCCGCGCGCTGGCGGACATTGGAATCAAGCCGGAGGAAATCGACATTCTCGTATTAACCCATCTGCATTTCGATCACTGCGCTGCGGTTCATATCTTTAAAAACGCCCGGATCATCGTTCAGAAAAAAGAATGGGAAGCAGCGGCCGATCCGCTTCC
>SLPT01000286.1 GCA_007131845.1 Desulfobacteraceae bacterium
ATCAAGGCTTGCGCAATTTCGAAGAATGCAGCGTACTTGTCGTACGTGAAATTCTGAGAAATTGCGCGTATCGCAGATATTGGACTTTTTACGAAGCCGTCAAAATTCAAAAAAACCGAAGGGAGCTCTTCCCGAACAATTGGATGACCGATAACCTTTTACGGGCGCATCCGGTTTCAATAATCCGCAAAAACAACCATCCAACAAGGAGTCTGACCGATGAGAAGCAAAACACCCGCCGAACCGCTGATGAATGACGGACTGGATGCCGATCCGCCGTCCAAACGCGCATTGCAGTATGTGCTGAAGAAAAAAGAAGAAGGCTGGCCGGTCGCCGGAATATACTGCGGCTATGCTCCCCTCGAACTGATGCATGCCATGGGCATCGTGCCGGCATTGCTGTGCGCCTTTTCCAAGGTCCCCATCGAATCGGCCGAAGAGGTCCTGCCGGCCAACCTCTGTCCCCTGATCAAGTCGAGCTACGGGTTCATCCAGGAAGGGACCTGCCCGTTCTTCACGGCAGCGGACGTGGTGGTGGCCGAGACGACCTGCGACGGGAAAAAGAAAATGTTCGAGCTGATCAGCGAACTCCGGCCGCTGCACGTCATGGATCTGCCGCAAATGCCGGAAGAAGAAGGGGCCGTGGACAACTGGCGGCGCATGATCATCCGGCTCAAGCAATTCCTGGAGGACAAAACCGGGCGGAGCGCGACCGACGAACAGATCGAAGAAGCGATCGTCTGGTCCAACAAAAAAAACCGGCTTGCCCGGAAAATATTCGAATTTGCCGCCTGTGAGCCCCCGGTGATCAGCTGGAAGGAGATCTACGATATATCGTTTCTGGCTATGCCGTCCACCGGCCCGGACATTGTTCCCCTTCTGGAGGAAAAACTCGACAAGCTGAAAAAACGCAGGCAAAACGGGGAGTATTTCGGAACACCGGATTCCCCGCGCGTCCTGGTGACCGGATGTCCTATCGGCGGCGATGCCGCAAAGATATTCCGCGTGGTGGAAGAGGCCGGCGGCCTGGTGGTCGCACCGGATTCCTGCACCGGCACCAAGATATTCAACGGCGATTTCGCGGAGAACACCGGCGATCCCGTTGGCTCTTTGGCGGAGCGCTACCTGAAACTCCCCTGTGCCTGCATGACGCCCAATACAGAGCGGATGACAGCGCTGTCTTCGATCATTGAAACCTACAAGCCGGACGTGGTGATCGACTTCATTCTGCAGGCATGCCACGGCTACAACGTGGAATCCCACCGGGTGGCCCGGCACGTGACGGAAAACCACGGCGTTGCCTTCCTGAAAGTGGAAACCGATTACTCGGACGCCGATGTGGGGCAATTGAAAACCCGGGTCGAGGCGCTTTTCGAAACGCTGCCCGCAAAGGCTGCTGCCAGCTGATGTTTTTTCAATCAGGCAACGATACATGATTCGCGAATAAAAGGTTGCGACCTGACGGCTTTGCAAAAGGTCCAAACGCCATATATGAAGCACTCGTAAAAAGTCGCGATCTGACGGCTTTGTAAAAAGTTCAAGATCAAAGCTTGCGCAATTTCGAAGAATGCAGCGTACTTGTCGTACGTGTATGTTTACAAGGCGTAAGCCGCAAATTCTGAGAAATTGCGCGTAACGCAGATATTGGACTTTTACGAAGTCGTCATATATATTATTGAAAAGTTGTACGCAGGCACAGATATTGGACTTTTACAAAGCCGTCAAACCTGAAACAGCAAACCAACCGGTGTTTGGCAATATTTCAATACAGCAGCAATGCAAAAAAATACAGCAATCCACACAATTCGGCCCGTCCCGGTGACACTGGCCATGTGCAATTTCATTGACGACACGGCAGCGCTCCGGGATTTTGCCCTGGAAAACGCCTTTTACGGGATCGACTGGTCCTTTGATCTGGCAGACCTGCCCGGGACGCCCGGTGCGGCATCGTCATGGGCCCAATCGATAAAGACCCTTTCCCCCCTGGAAGTCCGCTATCACTGCCCCTTTTCCCAGGTGGATATCGGCCATGAAAACGCTTACGAACACACGCGGGCAGCGGAAGTCTTTGCCCGCGTCATCCGGCTGATCGCCAAGGCGGGCGGCGGCTACCTCACCATTCACGTTGGCCTGGGGCACGACACCACAAGGACGCTTTCCTGGGAGCGGACAGTAAACACCCTGGGCAAACTGGTCCGCTACGCAGAAAAGCACAACGTGCGCCTGTGCCTGGAAAACCTGGCCTGGGGATGGACGGCCAAACCAAACCTCTTTGAAAAGCTCATCCGGAACAGCGGGGCCATGGTGACCTTCGACATCGGCCATGCCCGGGCGTGCGAGGCGGTTCACAGCCAGGAGTATGCATGCGAGGATTTTGTTTCACCGCACATGGACCGCCTGGCCAACGCCCACGTGTACCACGACGAAATCGAAGGAACCGGGCACGTGCCGCCGGAGTCCGTATCCGACATTGAAGAGCGCCTCGACATACTCATGGAAGCAGGCTGCCGGTGGTGGACACTGGAAATCCGGGAGAAAGATGGCCTGATGCAGACCCGGCGGGTGATTGACCGCTATTTTGAAAAAATGCAAGCCGGCAATGCAGATGCTCTACTAAAAACCCGCTGACAGGGGACCTCATAGAACGTTTAACGAGTGCCCGAACGAAAACCGCTTTTTTCTGTTAGGATGTGCTGACGAAGGAAGCGATTCATAAACGTCATTGCCCCGTGAAATCTGTTGCGGCGGCATTTAAACGATGCGCTTCCTTCGTCAGCACATCCTATGCCCTTGACGAAAAATCCCGATTTTCGTTCAGCCGCTAACTATCTGCATGCCGCCCGCCGGAGCGCTTCCAGCAGTTCATCCCGGTCGATACCGTATGCTGCCGATACGTCTTCCAGCGTTTCGAAAAGCGCGCTGCAGCAGATACACCCCCCGGCTTCCGCATCATCATATCCTTTGAAGACCGCCTCCGTTTCCCTGTACCGATGTATAACGTCCAGCACGGTCATGTCCGGCGAAATTTCAGGGACAGAATCAGGGGCAGACGCCGTCTTTTTGAGTTCGCCCGCCTGTGCATCCCCCGCTGTCCGGCCTGAGCGGCTTTCTTCCTTCATCCAAACACCTCTTCTACCGGCTATAGCAGCCTGTCCAGCGCTTCGGGGATATGCCGAATAATATCAGAAACCTGGGTACCGGGATCTGGATTTGCGGCGCGTCCGGCCTCACGGCTGATCCGGGCGGATGCGGTACAGGCATCCGGAATATTCCAGCCGATACCGGTCAGGCCCGCAAGGAGTCCGGTGATGATATCCCCCGTGCCGCCGATGGCCTCAAGAGCCTCTGTGGCCGGTTTCTCGACGGTTTCCAGGATGCCGCTGCGATCGGCGATGATATCCTGAGCGCCCTTGACCAGCAGGTAGCGCGCGGCATTGTCGTGGCCGTAGGCCCGCTCGATAAGCTGCGGGGCGCGGTTGTTTTCATGAAGAATGAACCCCCGCGTATAAAACGGATGGGGCGCGGATTCATCGGCAAGAAAAGCCAGCTCCCCCATGTCCGGGGTGAACACGTCATAGGCGGGTGCCTGCCCGCTCATCTTGGCGGCGTACATGAACCCCGCATCCGCGATGAGAACGGGCCGCGTTTTCATTTCTTCCACGGCGAACAGCACCCGGTTGTGCCAGTCCACGTCGGGCTGAATGTAATGAAACGTGAGGCTGGTGTAAAAACAGTCCGGGAGGGTTTCTTCCAGGTATTGATACAACCGCCTGCTTCCGTGACCCCGGCCCGTATCCCCCACCAGAAAGGCTTCCGGAGCTGGTTCTCCGAAATAGCGGCAGACCATGAACGCCGCAGCGAGCAGCGCAGCGGTCCCTCGGTTGATGGGGATTTCATGGATCCTGCCGGAGCCTTCCACACGAAGCACGTCCCCGCCCACGGAAACAGCGCCCCTCACAACGGGGAAATCGTCATCCGGCACCGTACCGACTACCGCAAACATTGATATTGCCTTTGGATCTCATCATATGCCAGGTCCAGGGCATACCCGCACAGGGTATGGCCGATGCTGCGGGGCCGGGGTGCATCACCCAGTTTTTTGCCCACCATCTCCATGGCGAGAAAAGGCACATCCGGGCACCCGCCGCCGGAGATATTGACGATGACGGAGGACTGCTTATCGATGGTGATCTTCATGTTGGCGGCGCGCACCATCAAAAAGGCGCCGAAGTCCTTTGTAAAAAAAATATCGACCGGCTCCAGCAGCGGGCCCGTGACAGGAACCGTCTGAAGCGGAAGAACCCCGGTATCTTCAAGGAGCCGGCGAATATTGAGATGCTCGATCAACGGGAACTCGATGACCAGGTCGCACCCGGTGCGGATCTCCGGCGGGGGGCCCATGACGCGAACGGTCCAGCCGTTTTCCCGGATCACCGTTTCCGCGCGGATCACCTCGCTGGTGCTGTCAAACACCATGATCCCCCGATCGGCCGACTGATTGCCGCGGCCGCCGTTTTTATCCGGCGATCGTTTGAACAGATTCAAAAAACCCAAAAGCGCTTTCAGCCCTTCTATCCTTTTTTTGCACGGATTCTGTAGTCCCCGCCGTCCTCCTCGACACC
>SLPT01000112.1 GCA_007131845.1 Desulfobacteraceae bacterium
CTGACGGCTTTGTAAAAAGTCCAAGATCAAGGCTTGCGCAATTTCGAAGAATGCAGCGTACTTGGCGTACGTGAAATTCTGAGAAATTGCGCGTAACGCAGATATTGGACTTTTTACAAAGCCGTCAACCTTAAAGTGATTCGGCCAGGCGGACTACCCTCTCCCGAATCTCGTCTCTTACTTTTCTCATGAATTCCAGATCTTTTCCAGCCGGATCAGGCAGGTCCCAATCTTCGTATGTAACCCCCGGGATGAAGGGGCACTGATCGCCGCATCCCATGGTGATAATGACATCGGGCGTGGCTTCCTGCAAAACCGAGTCGATGGAACGGGGGTTCCGGTGCGCCATATCGATGCCGATCTCCGCCATCACGGCCGCCATATCCGGGTTGATGGTATCAGCCGGCTGGCTTCCGGCGTTTAGCGCGTCAATTTGGTCGCCGGCAAGCATGGCGGCAAAGGCGGACGACATCTGGCTTCTGCAGGCATTCTCCCGGCAGGCAAACAGAATCTTTTTCCGGTTGAAATCAGGCGAAATCCGGTCCAGCAGCCCGTCGACTTCTTCTTTCACTCCGGGGTGCTTTTCCATCTCCCCCACATCTTCGATACGGCGATATCCCAACATATCGACATAGCCGGCACCGATGGCGTCAAAAAAATACTTTGCGGTCAGCACCATGCCGTCAAAAAGGTTTTTTCCTTTTGTCGCTCCCACCGAGAGCATGAAGCCCTTTCGACTGCTGCGCACCGGATCATCGAGCCCGAGCCGGTATTTCCGGGACCATAGTGCCTGGGTTCTGTCCACAAGGGCCTTCATGACCGCCGGCACGTTGTAGAAATACACGGGGGAAGCCAGCACAACCGCATCCGCCCGGCGCAGCAGGGCATACAGGGAGGCGGCCATGTCATCGTCGCGGATGACGCAAAACCCCTTTTTCTCGCAATTGCCGCATCCGATACAGGGCGCTATGTTCATCCGGGCGACATGAAGCTTTTCCGTGTGCGCCCCCCTGTTTGCCGCCTCATCGAGAAAGGTGTCGAGCAGGTAGTTGGTATTTCCCTTCAGCCGGGGACTTCCCTGCAGGCCGAGTACATACATTGGATGTATCCTTTCACTTTAAACGATGCGCTTCCTTCGTCAGCACATCCTATGGCGCTGATCGCGACTTTTTACGGGTTCATCAACTTTAACGTGTTCATAAAAAGAGGCTTCAGGACGTTTTCAGCAACCCGCCGTTCCGGCTGATTTCTCCCACGGTCGTTTCCATGAACCCCCCGTCGCCGTATATCTCCACAACGGCTTCATCACCACGGAGCCTGCCGGTTTGCCCTTTTGCATCCGGGCCTCCGGCATATCCGAATACCAGCAGGGCATACGCCCGGTGATAAGGATCTTCCGATGCGAGAAACGGCGCGATATCGGATAAAACCGCCCGGACCTCCGGGCGGCTTCGGGCCATGCGGGCGATTCCCCACAGCAGCCCGCGCTGAAGCACCGGGTGCTCCAGGTAATTGCACTCAGGCTGAACGTAGGAAAGAAAAATGCGGTGGTATTCCGAAAACAACCGATCGCTTAAGCGCAGGGTTTCCCCCATGGTTTCGGGCACGCCCCACCCGATGCCCCCGGACTCGTCGTTGAGCATCCACATGAAACGACGCATGATGACCCGCGCGGATTCCGGATCGCTTTCGGCATGACCGGCAACCACGTACCCGGCCGTCTCGATGGCCCGCCAACGCATCAGGGCTTCCCGGTGGCAGAAAAACGCTATCAGGCAATTGATCACCCGCCGGGCAGGATAGGCTGCAATGGCGGTCTTTGCCTTTTGAAAGTCGCCTTCTGCCAGTTTTTTCAGGATTTCGGCTTTCATGGACTTTGCCGGAATGCTTGCCGGCTTCTGCGGAAAGACACCTGAAGTTTCAGTCATTTTCCCAGTAAATGCAATTTTCGGGGCAGTTTTTAACCGCTTCGTCCACACACGGCAAGGGATAGTCGTCCATGTCTGCGACTTCGACGTATCCGGCCGTGTTTTCACCAAACACGGCCGGACAAACTTCCACGCAGACCCCGCAAAAGATGCAGTCAGCCAGTTCGACCACGGGGTATCTTTTACGGGATGGATCCCCATTCCGGCTGTTACATGGCGTCATTGACCGCCTTGCCGATTGTCTGCCCGAAAGCAAATGCCTCCTCACGCCCGGAGGCGTCGGGCACGTACTGGATGCGCAGACCGGGGTCGATGATCTCCATTCCCATGCTCTCGAGATGCCCCCGGATTTCCTCAACCGCCTCTCCGCTCCAGCCGTAGGACCCGAAGGCTGCCGCAAGCTTGTTTTTAGGCTTGAGCCCCTTCATGTAGGCCAGAACATCGGCGACCGTTGGAAATATGGTATTGTTGAGGGTTGGGGATCCGAAAACGATCGCTTTGGCATTCAGGGCTTCGGTCATGATATCGCTCCGGTCGGAACTCCGGATGTGAATGGGACGCGCCTCCACCCCCTGGGATGCAATCCCCTCGGCAATGGCCTCGGCCATTGACTCCGTTGAGTGCCACATGGTGTCGTATACGACAATCGCCTTTTTTTTGGCTTCCTGCTTGCTCCACTCCACGTAGGCGTTGATGATGCGGGCCGGGTCTTTTCGCCAGATGATGCCGTGGTCCGGACATATGGTCTTGATTTCCAGGCCCATCTCCGTGACTTTATCGATCAGCTTGAGAATAAGCGGTGCATAGAGCAACAGGATGTTGGCGAAATATTTTTTTGCATGGTACATGATCTCGTCGCCGACCCGGTCATCGAACATTTCAAAGCCGGCGTAGTGCTGACCGAACGCATCGCTTGAAAACAGGATCTTATCCGTTTTGTCGTAGGTAAACATGGAATCGGGCCAGTGAAGCATCCGGGTCTCCAGAAAGGTAAGCGTCCGCTTGCCGATATTGAGCTCCTCCCCGTTTGCGACCTCCCGCAGGTTCAGGCTCCCGGGAAAATGCTGCGAGAGATTCTTCAGTCCCATTTTGGAGCAATAGACCGGCTTGTCCTCGCCGATAGAATGCATCACCCGCTGAAGTCCGCCGGAATGATCCATTTCCGTATGGTTGCTGATAACGATGTCGATGCGTTTGGGGTCGATAACGCTTGCGATGTTTTCAAGCATCCGGTCGGTGAATTCCTTTTTGACCGTGTCGATCAGGACCACTTTTTCATCGACGATCAGATACGCATTGTAACTGCTACCCTTTTCCGTGGAGTATCCATGAAAGTCACGGATGTTCCAGTCGATCACCCCGACACTGTAGATACCTTCTGCAATCTCGACAGCTTTCATCGTTGATACCAATCCCTTCCCTGAAAAAAACCGGCTCAGGATGGATGCCCCGTCCGGCGCAGCCGCCTGGAACCGGTTTATATCGGATACCGTTTATGCCTGCTTTTCAAAATCGTCCTTCGACGCGCCGCATACCGGGCACTCCCAGTCACCCGGCAGATCCCCGAAACTCGTTCCCGGTGCGACGCCGTTATCCGGATCGCCTTGTTCCGGGTCATACACATAGCCGCATACGCTGCATACATACTTGTCCATACGTCATTCCTCCTTTACCTGGTTTGTTGCATCTTTTTTGGTGTTTATACGCCGGACGTCAGATCTTTCCCGCTACTTCGCGCCCGTAATCCTGCGCCATTTTGATGCCGCCGCCAAGCGAACTGCTTTTCAGCATCAGCGGGGATCCGGCCATGTTCATCTTGAAAATGTTCTGCATGGTACCATAAATGCGCTCGGGCGATTCACCGCTCCACCCGAATGCTCCGAATGCCCCGCCCGCCTTGTTTTCAAGGGCGGCCTTTTCGGCAAGAAAAAGCATCGACTTCATGGGTTGAAGCATATCGCCATGATAGGTGGGCGAACCGAATACATACGCATCGTATCCGGTGAGATCCTTTTCAGAATGGATCTCCTTGACGTCGACCACTGTTACCTCCATACCTGAAAAACGCATCCCTTCGGCGATCAACTCACCGATCTGGCGGGTTTCCCCGGCTCTGGTGGAATATACAATCAGGGCTTTTGCCATGGAAGGATCTCCTGTTTTCGGTTACGGCCTATTTCTTTTCGCGGCCGACACGCTCATCGACGCCCTTTTCCTCGCAATCCGGCGTGTAGCAGGAGTTGTCCACGAACTCGCAACGCGCCTTGCAGGACGGGCACTGCTCGGGCGGGGCCTGCGCTTCAAATGTATATCCGCAGTTTGTGCACTTCCAGCTGGTCATGCCTGCCTCCCTTACTCATTTATTGCTTTACCCAATGCCCGTGCAGGTTACAGTATTCGCGGGCCGTAATATTGGCTGCTTCGATGCAGAAAAAAGCCTCCGGGGCGTCCCCGGGCTTCAGGAACTTTGTATAGCAGCGGCCGTCCGCGACGATTTCGACCCACTGGATGTAATGTTTTTCCTCCATGGGATGAGCCACTTCGCCAACCTTGACCAAAACGCCGCCCTCGGCCTTCTCGATGACCGGGACATGTTTTTCTTTGGCCGCGTCCACGGTGTTTTCCACCTGAAGATTCATGGGCTGTCCGCAGCACACCAACTCACCCTTACCTCCCTGAAAAACCTCGACA
>SLPT01000410.1 GCA_007131845.1 Desulfobacteraceae bacterium
AATTTCACGTACGCCAAGTACGCTGCATTCTTCGACATTGCGCAAGCCTTGATCTTGAACTTTTTACAAAGTCGTCAGATCGCGACTTTTTACGAGTGCATCATTTTTGTTCGGCCACTAATTTCAGAGCAAATGATTTGCTTTAACAAAATGAATATGTTAAAGCAAGCCGCAAATGTCAACGCTATTTTGCGGGCTGGCTGCCGGACTGCCAGTCTTTAATCGAGGACGGGCCATGATCATCCAGATTTATGAAGTTCAGACGCCCCGGGAAGCCGGCGAAGTGATAGCCGCAGGGGTGGATCAGGTAGGCAGCGTGCTGACCGAGGGCGAACGCTGGAAAGACCGGGAGATTGTTGAAACGATCCGCGAGGTCGCCCGGTGCGGTGCGAAAAGCAGCCTGATCCCGCTTTTTTCCGATGCGGACCGGATATCTTCCGCCATGGATTTTTACCGGCCGGACATTGTTCATTTCTGCGAAGCCGTTATCGACGATTCCTCGGCATGGGAGGCGCTTTGCGGACGCCTGATTTCCATTCAGGCAACCATCCGCGAGCGGTTTCCTGAAATCGCCATCATGCGCTCGATTCCGGTGCCGCAGCCCGGCGAAATCCTTCCGGTCCCCCTTGATCTGCTTGCCAGCTACTTCGAGCCCATGACCGACTTTTTCCTCACCGATACATGGCGCGGGGAAAAAAACGAAGGGCGCCCGGACGGACAGCCGGTTACCGGTTTTATCGGCATTACCGGACAGACGTGCGACTGGACCATGGCGGCAGAATTGGCGGCCCGAAGCAGCATCCCCGTGATTCTTGCGGGCGGTCTCGGACCGGATAACGTGGCGGAAGCCATCGATGCGGTTCATCCGGCCGGCGTGGACAGCTGCACCAACACCAACGCGGTGGATGAATTCGGAAAGCCTGTGCGATTCAGAAAAGATATGAACAAGGTGGCGCGGTTTGTCGCGGAAGTGCGGAAGCGCGCCGGAGAATAAGGAGAATAAGGGCATGTATGAAAGCAGTGACTTGCGAAAGGGTCTCAAGGTTGAAATCGACGGAGACCCCTATGAAATTACCGATTTCCAGTTTGTTAAGCCGGGAAAGGGCCAGGCGCTGTACAAGTGCCGGCTCAAGAATATGATCAGCGGGACGCAGTTCGACAAGACCTATCGTTCCGGTGAAAAATTCAATCCTGCCGACCTGGACGAGCAGCAGATGGAATACCTCTACACGGACGGCAATGAATATCACTTCATGAATACCAGCACCTATGAACAGGAAACGGTTACTGCCGGGCAACTGGGCGACAGCGTGAAGTTGCTCAAGGAAAACATCATCTGCAATGTTTTGCTGTTCCGGGGCCGGCCCATCGGTGTTTCTCTTCCCAATTTCATCGAAATGCGTGTTGTAAAAGCTGATCCATGGGTTAAGGGGGATACCGCCTCCGGCAGTTCAAAACCCGCCGAACTGGAAACGGGGCTTGTGGTTCAGGTGCCCCCCTTTATTGAAGAGGGGGAAAAAATCCGCATCGACACCCGTACCGGGCAGTATGTGGAGCGCGTAAAGTAAGCCCGAATCCGGCCTTCCCCGGAATCTGCAAGTTTTCCCTTGACAGGACAGAATGCTCTTTGATAATGAATGAGTATTCATTCATTTGTATCCATAGTCAAAGGGGATAGTTATCAGGCGGGCTTCCAGAGTGGAACATAACAGGAACAAGTATCACCGGATTTTGAATGCCGCGGTCCGGGTTTTTGCAGAAAACGGCTTTCACCAGGCAACGATTTCCCAGATAGCCAGGGAAGCCGGTGTTGCGGACGGAACGATCTATCTCTACTTCAAGAACAAAAAAGATATCCTGTCTCATTTCTTCAACCACACGACCCGCGAGGTTTTTGACCGGTTCCGGGATGCCGTGGACCGGGAGGACGGCGCGGAAAACAAGCTTCGATCCCTTATCCGGACGCATCTGGCCGAGTTTCAGAAATACAGGGACATGGCGGTGGTTTTTCAGCGGGAAGCGCTTCTTGCAAGACAGGTGAGCGAAGAAGATATCAAGGCGATTACCCGGATGTATCTGGAAATACTCGATGAAATCATCCGGGACGGGCAACGGGAAAAGACGATTCGAAAGCAGATTCCCCGCGGGCTTGCCAAGCGGTTCATTCTGGGGGCGGTCAACGAGGTGATCAACACATGGGTGGTGTCCGGCGAAGGGCGTGACCTTGTAAAAATGGCCGATCCGCTTGTGGATCTTTGCCTGGAGGGCATTGCCCGGCCGCCCGGAACGGGAACTGCGGCGGGAGGGTCCCCCCCCGGATAGGAATCCCGGGCTGCCGCCAGCCGCACATGAGTTCCCGAATTAGAATCCGGATCCGAACTGATGATTTCACAAACAGCAGGCTTGTTTGTGCATCCATTTTTTGTTTTGTAACCACATGTATTGTCTTAAAAAGGAAAAAGGAGAAAAACCATGGCGCAACAGATTTCCGATCGCAGGGACATTGATTTCGTCCTGCACGAACAATTGAACGTTGACAGTTTCAGCAAGCATGACACCTATACGGAATTCAACAAGAAGACCGTCGACCTGATCGTCAACGAAGCCCGAAGCCTTGCCGTGAAAGAAATGCTTCCCACGCGCAAGGAAGGGGACGAGGTCGGTGTAACCTTCGAAAACGGACAGGTCAAGGCGCCTGAATGCTTCCGCAGGCCTTTCGAACTGCTCAAGGAAGGTGAGTGGACCGCCATGAATGAAGATCCGGAATATGGCGGGCAGGGGATGCCTTTTACGGTCTCCATGGCGGCATCCGAATACTTCAACGGCGCAAACTACCCCCTGATGATGTATCCCGGCCTGACCCACGGCGCCGGACAGCTCGTGGAAACCTGGGGAACGGACGCACAGAAGAAGAAATACCTGAAAAATCTTTACACCTGCAAGTGGGGCGGCACCATGCTGCTTACCGAGCCGGAAGCGGGTTCCGACGTGGGCGCGCTGACCTCCAAGGCGGTTCCCAACGGTGACGGTACCTACACCATCACCGGCCAGAAGATATTCATCTCCAGCGGCGATCACGATCTGTGTGAAAACATCATCCACCCCGTTCTGGCCCGCATCGAGGGCGCTCCTGCCGGAACCAAGGGAATTTCCCTGTTCCTGGTGCCGAAATACCGGGTGAATGACGACGGCAGTCTGGGTGAATTCAACGATGTTACCACCGTGGGTATCGAGGAGAAAATGGGCATCCATGGCAATGCCACCTGTACATTGTCTCTCGGTGAAAAAGGCCAGTGCGTCGGTGAGCTCCTGGGAGAGGAAAACAAGGGAATGAAGGCCATGTTCCTCATGATGAACGGCGCCCGCCTTCTGGTCGGTCACCAGGCATTTGGCTGCGCCACTTCGTCATACATCAATTCCGTAAACTATGCCAAGGAGCGTGTACAGGGTCGCCATCTGCTCAAGATGTTCGAAAAAGACGCTCCCGGCGTGCCGATCATCCAGCATCCGGACGTCCGGCGCATGCTTCTGACCATGAAAGCCTACGTGGAGGGGATGCGGAGCCTGCTGTATTACGTGGCATGGTGCGAGGACATGACCAAGCTCTCCGATGATGACAAGGATAAGGAAAAATTCCAGAACCTGGTCGAGCTCCTGATCCCTATCGCCAAGGGGTATGTAACGGACCGTGCCTATGACGTCTGCAACCTTGGCATGCAGATTTACGGCGGTTATGGGTATATCAAGGAATATCCCCAGGAGCAGCTCGTCCGCGACTGCCGGATCACCATGATCTACGAAGGGACCAACGGCATCCAGTCCATGGACCTTCTGGGCCGGAAGCTCGGCATGAAAAAGGGTCAGCTGGTCATGGACCTGATGGGGGAAATCACTGCCGCCATCAACGAAGGCAAGCAGACCGAAGAATGTAAGGAGTACGCCGAAACCCTGGAGAAGCAACTTAACAAGCTGGGCGAGGTGGCCATGCATCTTGGCAAGACCGCCATGTCCGAAAAGGTTCTCACCGCATTTTCCTTCTCCTATCCGTTCATGGATGTATGCGGCGATGTGGTCACGGCTTGGATGCTCCTGTGGCGTGCAAATATCGCCCAGAAGGCAAAAGAAAAAGCCAAGAAGAAGGATATCCCCTTCTACGACGGCCTGATCCGGAGCTGCCAGTTCTTCTGCAACGTGGTGCTGCCGACCACGGAAGGCAAAATGAACGCCATCCTGGCCTCCGATTCTTCCATCGTCGACATCGACGAGGCGTCTTTTATCGGATAGTACCGATTAGTGACACTGTAATAAAAAAGGGTTGCCGTCACGGACGGCAGCCCTTTTTTTATGGCTATGGGTCAGAAGTTGTGGTCGGAGGTCAGTGGCCGGAGGTCAGAGATCAGAAGTCAGTGGTCAGGTGGAGCGGAAGTCTTTTACAATCCTGCTCCATCTTCTGGCAACTGACCACTGATCCCTGATCTCTAAAAAAAAAGCCGGCCATCCCGAATCCTGGGATGGCCGGCTTGATTTTTGCGACAGAAGCTGCCCGGATTACTTGGCTTCGTTGATGGCTTCGGTCAGCTCGGGGATGAACTCCAGGATATCTTCTTCGAT